>JBPCSC010000312.1:0-4246 GCA_051007495.1 Methylococcaceae bacterium
CTGAAGCAGGATATGCCGCTGGGTGATACGCTTGATGCCGACCACTCCATCGCGTACTCGACCGAACCATCCAGCCTGCTACTCGATCTCGATGGCAACGGTGTATTCGAGGCGGATCAGGATGTGCGGATCGAACTGTCGGGTGTCACGCAAGTTCGCTACGAACCTGATGTGGCGGCGTTCATTCTGATTGGCGGCTGATTCCGCCTAAAGGCGGTACTACGAACCTGTGGGTGCGAATGAATTCGCACCTACGAAAGACGGTACTACGAGCCTGTGGGTGCGAATGAATTCGCACCTACGAAAGGCGGGACTACGAACCTGTGGGTGCGACTAATTCGCACCTACCGCCTGTCCGTCTCGCCCTCTCTGGCTGGCTCCGTGAAACCGGACCGTTTATGGGCTCGTAACACTAAAATCACTACAAGCATTCTTACGCAAACTCCCGGGTGAACACCCAAATTTGCGTTTGAATGCGGTGATGAAATGATTGACATGTGAATACCCAAGCCGTGCAGCCAACTGCTTCTGCGATAGGTTGCTCTGTACCAAGGCAGAATGGGCTTGAGTCAGGCGGTAATCGTTGACGAACGAAAAGATCGACTGGCCAAATTCCCGATTAAACGCCTCATTCAAATTCCTGGCCGGTACGTCATAGCGCGAGGCCAGTTCGTACAACGTCGGTATTTTTCCATCCAGCCTCAATAAATCCGTGTGTAACTCTCTGACAATATCCCGAATATTTTTAGGGGCCTCATGCACCAGGCGATTATTCATGAAATACCCCATCAGAACACACAGATACTCCAATACCTTGGCTTGCGCGTAACAGCGTTTCAAAGCACCCTGAAGATGGACGGGCAGGCTGTTTTGCATGATTGCGCTAATACTCAACGGTATAGTGGCTGTGCCGATACTGGGTATCTTCTGTATCCTGAGACTTTCAAACAAGACAGCAGCCATATCCTGCCCCAGCAGCAACATCAGGCTTGCGTCGGTAATGGAAAAACCATTCACATCAAAACTGGTGGAACAATCCACACTAGGCTCAAAATGATATCCATTGGAATGGCGAAACAAGGAGGTTTCTCCTCCAAAATAATCGGCAAAATCAGTATTGTATTCCCGGTGAAAAATGCGTCCATTTGGACAGGTTTGCATGGCGAAAGCGGGATCTGGATACTCTGCTTTAGCCTCACAAACAGGAAACATTTTACCGTGTGCCTGAGGGGTAAATACATGAGACGCTTTGCACACATCCATACCCTCGCAGGGATGAAATATTTCTATCCAGCCATACCCCCAGTCGGATGGAATCGGGAGAGGCAATCGTTCCAGATCACCCTCGATTGAGCGGTGTTCTTTGGCTGGCATTGATTCATCAATAAGCCAGTTGATATTCAAATGATTGTAAGAACCAAGCATAGTGCTTAAAAGACCTGTAAGTTTGTTAATGGGTGTCTTGATTGCATTGGGTAAAATGGCGGATGGCAGTGCAAGTATCCCGTCATTTTCCCCACGCCCCTGCATCCACCCTCATCCGCAACTTCTACGCGATTTCACGCCAACTCTACGCAAAAATTCGAGGCAGTACAGCACTTTGTATTTTTGCGTAGAAGATATGTATTTTTGCGTAGAAGAAAGTGCATTTTAGCAGATGGCATCCCCCCCTTTTTTCTCTGAGGTTTTGCATAATTCCCCCTCAAATTTTCCCCCTTTAACTTTTGAGAGAATTGCCATGACCACACCAAATGAAATCGTTTTTATTGATCGCCGCGTTCAGGATTACGACGTATTGCAGGCGGGCATTGCGCCTGGTGTCGAGGTTCACATCATAGAAAGTGACCGGGACGGTTTGCAGCAGATCATCGACGCACTGGCCGGGCGCAGTGGCCTGGAAGCCGTGCACATCATCAGTCATGGCAGCAGTGGCCAGCTTCAGTTAGGTTCCACCCTGCTGGATTCAGCCCAACTCGAAGCCCACCGCAACCAGTGGGCTACGCTGGGGCAAAGCCTCACGGCGGAGGGGGATGTGTTGCTGTATGGCTGCGATGTGGCACAAGGAGACAGCGGGCAGGCATTCGTTCAGAAAATAGCAAGCTTGACCGGCGCGGACGTGGCGGCTTCGGATGATATTACCGGCAAACATGGCGACTGGAATCTGGAGTACACCACCGGAACCATTACCGCAAGCAGCGGTTTTGATCCGGCATTACTGGATAGTTATCAGGGGGATTTGTCAATAACCGTAGGTACCACAGGCTCAGCGTCAATCGAAGCTAGTTCATTAAATGGGGTTTTCTATTTCAGAGCACCTCATTGGGATGCTTATAACGACGGTCCTGGTGCTGGTTGGTTTGGTACAACATTTCAGTTAGCTTTTAGAGGCTCCTATATTGGCGTTAACGGTGCGCTTGAACAAATACAAGGAGTTTATAACTTCCCGCGTTATATGGGGACATCTGGTCATTTTTGGGCTGATGGTGCACTTGTAAATCCACTTACTTACCCTGGCGGGCAACTTTTTAATGCGCCCAGTTCAGGAACAATATCTATAACTTCATGGACATTGGGTAATGATTATAACGGCATTTATTACTCTGAGAATGTCAATCTCTCTACCAAGATTACCGTCGACATACTACCCCAGTTCCTGACCGGTTCCACTCAGGCGCTCAGCTATACCACCACCGATACGGTAACTTATGACTTAAAGTCTTATTTGCACATTAGCGATAAGGATACCGGCCAAACTGAAACATGGACTCAAATCACAGCCCCTGCACACGGCACTTTGAGTATTGGCGGTGCCACCGCGACCAGCGGCAGCACTGATATTGCGCCGCCTGATGGCAGCATCACCTATACGCCTACCGGGGGCTATAGTGGAGCCGATACGTTTACCATTCAAGTTTCCGACGGATCACAAACAACCACAAAAACCTTTAACGTACTTTACAACGATACCCCCATCATTACCGCTAGCGGCAATCCGTTAGCTTATACCGAACAAACGCCGGTGGCAGTCGATAGCGGTATGGTTATCAGTGATACCGCAGACACGGAATGGAATGGCGGCACACTGGCCGTGCAGATTACGGCCCATTCCGAAACCACTGACACGCTGTTTTTACCGACCACGGCCTCGGCAGATATATGGCTGAATACCAGTGGAAACCAACTGATGTCGGGTACGACCCAGATCGGTACGGCCAATACCGCCCAGGTGACGGGCAATACCACCTGGACATTCACCTTCAACAGTGCCGCCACCAACAACCGGGTGCAGGGTGTGGCCCGCGCCATTCAGTTTGACGATAAGAGCGATTCGCCTTCCACCGCCGTACGGACGGTTACGTTTACAGCCACCGATAAATACAACGCCAGTACCTCTACGGCAGCGGCCACTCAAAGCATTGGCATCACCCCGGTCAACGATGCGCCAGTAGGGGTTAACGATACCGCCACGGCAGTTGAAGCCGGTGGTTATCTCAATGCCACCGCAGGCACCGATCCCACCGGCAATGTGCTGACCAACGATACTGATCCGGATGCCGGTGATACCAAAACCGTTTCCGACCTTACCGGCGGCACGGTAGGCACGGCCCGGGCGGGGAAATACGGCAGCCTCAACCTGAAAGCCGACGGCAGTTATACCTACAGTGTGAATAACGCCAATTTTTATGTGAACGCTTTGCGTACCTCGGCCAATACCTTGACCGATACCTTCACCTATACCGTCAAGGATGGAGGCGGACTGACCAGCACCGCCACCCTGACCGTGACGGTGCAAGGTGCGAACGACGCGCCACTAGCGGTTAACGATACCGCCACGGCGGTTGAAGCCGGTGGCAGTGCCAATGCCACGGCAGGCATCAACCCCACCGGCAATGTGCTGACCAACGACGATAACGATGTCGATACAGGCGATACCAGTACCGTTTCGGCCCTGACTGGCGGTACGCTGGGTACGGCTTTGGCCGGTCAATACGGCGGCCTCAACCTCAAAGCCGACGGAAGCTACACCTACACGGTCGACAATGCCAACAGCACGGTACAAGCCCTGCGCCTGGCGACCGACACCGTAACCGATACCTTCACCTATACCATGAAGGACACGGCCGGACTGACCAGCACCGCCACGCTGACGGTCACCGTACAAGGTGCAAACGATACACCGATAGGGGTTAACGATACCGCCACGGCAGTTGAAGCCGGTGGTTCTCTCAATGCCACCGCAGGCACC
>JBPCSC010000313.1:0-29410 GCA_051007495.1 Methylococcaceae bacterium
GCCAAAAAGCAGACCTGCCAGTTGATCCATGCCGGATAAACCAGTGCTTTCCAGCACTTTACTAATGACCCACCCAAGCAAACTGACCACAATCAAGCTACATAGAAACAGCAGCCCAAATGCGGCCGCCATGCGCAGGGAGGGGACTTCAATCATGGCATCGAACACATGCGAAGTGGGTGCGGCGTAGTGCAAGCCCACCCAGGCCGATACGGCCCAGGCGATCAGGGATAAGACTTCCTTGACCAGTCCGCGCAGTAATCCAACCACGGCGGACAACACAATAACGGCAAGCAGACAGTAATCAATCCAGGGAAGCTGAGACATGGCGCGGCAGTTGGTTTTGAATTGGGGAATGGATAGAGCCACCGGCCAGCGGGTGAAGCGCGTTCCACCCGCTGATCGGTTTATTGGTTAGGGATGATAATGCCCTTGATGCCCACAGCGGATTCGATGCGGGTTTTGACTTGTTCAGCTCTGGCCTTGCTGAGTTCTGGCCCCACCCGTACCCGGTACATGGTGCTGCCGGATTCACCCGGTATCACTTCAACAAAGGCGGGAAAATTGGATTTTCTGAGTTTATCGACCAGATTGCGGGCGTTGGCCTCACCGGTAAAACTGCCCGCCTGGATCATCCAGGCCCCTTCACCTTGTGGCTTGGTGGCTTCAGGTGACACGGGCGCACGGGCAGCAGGCGGTTTGCTGGCGAGCGGCAGCGGAGGTTCTGCCAAACGAACCGGCTTGCTGCGGTTGATAGCCGGTGACGGGTTGGTTTCGTGCGGGTCTAAAGGGTAAACCGTAGCCCGCGAGTTGCCCCCGGAACGGGTAGCCGGTGCTTCCTGCTCACGACCCGCACCTTCATCCACTATGGTGAAGTCTTCATCAGGAACTGCCATCATCTCCCGCCCTGCGCCGGGTGCAGTGCCACCACGACCCGCCGGCTTGGGAGGCGGATCGTTCATAGGCACGATACGATAACTGCTATTGCCCGGGGCCGATTCGGTTTTGCCGGTTTCGACCGCATCGGCGGCACTTCTAGGCAGTTCCATCGGGCGTTCTTCCAGAGTGCCGGGAAGTTCGGTCATTTCCATACCCCGGCCCGTGGTGACGGGCTGGTTTTTATCTTCAAAAAACAAGGGCACAAAGATAACGGCCAGTGAAACCACGATGGTGGTTCCTATTAGACGTTGTTTCAGTTGCTGATCCATGTGTGTCTACCTGCTAATGTTCAAGGGATCATAGTGCCAGAAATTCGGCAACCAGAAAAAAGGAACCAAAAATCAAAACCACATCGGTGGGTTCGGCTTCATCGAGGGCGGTACGGAAAGCGGCTTCGGCTGAAGCAAAACCGCCCTGCACTGCGCCGATCGACAAATCACGGAACACCTGCTGTAAATAAGGGACGGAAGCGGCACGCTCCATGGCCAAAGGTGCCAGATACCAGGCGGCCACCTGATTCTTCAGTGGCTGAATGACGGCGGTGATGTCCTTATCACGCATGATGGCGAATACTGCGTGAATCCGCTGCCCGGCATGGTGTTGTGCAAGATGTTGGGCCAGAATTCGCGCCGCCTGGGGATTGTGCGCCACATCCACCAGCACGGTGCAAGACCCGCTCAAATACTGTATCCGCCCCGACAAGCGAAAATGGGCCAGGCCCTGGCGTATGGATTCAGGTGCGGTGGGCCTGGCGTGCCTGGCCCGCTCCAGCACTTGTATCACCGCCGCCGCATTCGCAAGCTGATGCGTTCCGGGCAGGGCGGGCAAAGGCAAATCGTCCAGTTGGCGGTCAGTGCCTGTCCAGTTCCAACCGCCCGATTTCAATCGGCAGGAGTAGGTCTCGCCCGAAATATCCAGCGGTGTGCCGAGCTTCAGGGCGTAGTCTCTGACGGATGAGGGGACATCGGTATCACCCAACACAGCCGGCTTGCCGGGTCTGAAAATCCCTGCCTTTTCATACCCTATGGAGGCACGGGTATCGCCCAGATACTGTTGATGATCCAGATCAATACTGGCAATCAGGGCAACGTCGGCATCCACCAGATTGACGGCATCCAGCCGACCGCCCAAACCCACTTCAAGGATTTGAACATCCAGTTCAGCCCGGGCGAAGATATCCAAAGCCGCCAGAGTGCCAAACTCAAAGAAGCTGAGGCTGGTATCACCCCGGGCCGCATCAACCCGCTCGAAGGCGGCGCAGAGTTCGGTGTCGGTGACCGCCAGGCCGTCAATGGCGACTCGTTCGTTATAACACAGCAGATGTGGCGAGGTGTATGTTCCTACCCGGTATCCTTGTACCCGCAGTATGGCATCCAGCATGGCAACACAGGAACCCTTGCCGTTGGTTCCACCTACGGTGAGGGTGTAAGGGCGAGTGCCGGCCCTGGCCATGCGTGCGTAAACCGCCCCGACCCGCGCCAGGCCCAAGTCGATGGTGCGGGGGTGTAAAGTCTCCTGCCAGACCAGCCATTCGGCCAGTGACTTAAAACGCATGGGCTAGGGCGTACCGGATGTGGTCGTATCGGGTGAGACGGCCGTCGGGGTTGGGTCGTCGACGGTGGCGACAGGCATTGAGGGCGCGGGGTTATACGGTGGCGCGGCAATCGAGGTTTTGGCCACCATCAGTAAATCCAGCAGTCGGGCCAGTTTTTCCCTGAGATCACGCCGGTCAATGATCATGTCCAGGGCACCGTGCTCCAGCAGGAATTCACTGTGCTGAAAACCTTCGGGCAGTTTCTCGCGTACGGTTTGCTCTATGACCCTCGGCCCTGCAAAACCGATCAGCGCACCCGGTTCGCCGATGTTGATATCGCCGAGCATGGCCAGGCTGGCAGACACACCGCCCATGGTGGGGTCGGTCATTACCGAAATGAAAGGCAGCCCTTTTTCCGCCATAAGAGCCAAAGCGGCACTGGTTTTGGCCATCTGGAACAGTGACAGCAGGGATTCCTGCATTCTCGCACCGCCGCTGGCCGTGAACACGATCAGCGGCAGATCATGCTTGAGGCAATGGTTAACACCTCTGACGAAGCGTTCGCCCACTACCGAACCCATGGAGCCCCCCATAAACTCGAACGAAAACGCAGCCACCACTACCGGCCTGCCCCGCAAATGCCCGGCCAATACCACCAGGGCATCTTTTTCGCCGGTGCTTTTCTGTGCCTGACTCAAGCGATCCTTGTATTTTTTGCTGTCTTTAAATTTGAGCGTGTCAACCGGCAGCAGATGTTCGCCGATTTCCAATCGCTCGCCCGGATCCAGCAAAAGCTGCAAACGCTTGCGTCCGGGTATACGCATGTGGTGGCTGCATTTGGGGCAAACTTCGAGATTCCTCTCGACTTCCGAACGATAGAGTATGTCATTGCAGTTAGGGCATTTACTCCACAACCCCTCGGGTACAGTGCCTTTGGCCGAGTTTTCGATGTTAATCCTCGAAGGCATCAGTTTGTGAATCCAGGTCAAAGTCATGATGATTAAGAGCAGGGTTAATGTCAGACGGACGCATCCATGGCAGAGCGCATGGAACGGATAAGGGTGGTCATTTCGGCCAAAGCCAGGCTTGGGTCGTTGGGGTGGCTTTCAATTGAACCGACCAGGGCACTGCCCACCACCACGGCATCCGCCAGGCGGGCCAAAGCCCCGGCGGTTTCGGCGTTCTTAACCCCAAACCCTACGCCTATGGGCAGATCGGTAAGTTGGCGTATGGCACTCAGGCGGGACTCCACCTCGGCGAGGTCAAGGTGGGAGGCTCCGGTCACACCTTTGAGTGAAACATAATACAAATAGCCACTGCCCAGTTGCCCCATAAGACGTATGCGGTCTTCGGTGCTGTTAGGAGCCAGAAGATAAATTATGTCTACACCGACTTCACGCAGTAACGGAGCCAGCTCTGCCGATTCTTCCGGGGGCAAATCCACGGTTAGCACCCCATCCACGCCGGCATCACGGGCTTGTTCGGCAAATGGCCTGTAACCCAGGCTCTCGATCGGATTCAGATACCCCATGAGGACTACTGGCGTGGTTTGGTTTTGTTCACGAAACGTGCTGACAAGTTGAAGCACCCGCCTAAGGCTCATTTTGTGAACCAGTGCCCGTTCGCTGGCTTTTTGTATCACCGGGCCATCGGCCATGGGGTCAGAGAAAGGAACGCCCAGTTCGATGATGTCGGCTCCGGCTTCCACCAGTGCGTGCATCGCCGGAACCGTGAACTCAGGGTTGGGGTCGCCAGCGGTAATGAATGGAATCAGTGCGCTGCGGCCTGATTGTTTGAGTTGGTCAAGGTAGTTTTGTATGCGACTCACAGGGTAATTCCTTCGCGACTGGCTATAGTGTTGATGTCTTTGTCGCCACGACCGGACAGGTTGACCAAAATGTGTTGGGTTTTGTCCAGGGTTCGGGCCAGGCGTATGGCATAAGCGACGGCATGGCTGGATTCCAGCGCGGGTATGATGCCTTCCAGGTGGGTCAAAGTGTGGAATGCTTCAAGGGCTTCATCATCGGTGATGCTGTAATAATGGGCACGACCGCTGTCCTTGAGCCAGGCGTGCTCAGGGCCTACTCCCGGGTAATCCAGGCCGGCCGAAATGGAATGGGTTTCGATGATTTCACCGTCGTCATCCTCCATCAGATACGTGCGGTTGCCGTGCAAAACGCCTGGTCTTCCGGCACTGAGCGGGGCGGAATGCCGACCTGTGGCGATGCCGTCGCCGCCGGCTTCCACACCGTGTATCGCAACCTGACGGTCGTCAATGAACGGATGGAACAAACCCATGGCGTTGGATCCGCCACCGACACAGGCCACCAGAACATCCGGTAAGCGTCCGGTCAACTCCAGCATTTGCTGGCGGGCTTCTCGCCCTATCACGCATTGGAAATCACGTACCATGGTGGGATAAGGGTGCGGCCCGGCGACTGTCCCTATGATGTAGAAGGTGTCATCGACATGGGTAACCCAATCACGCATGGCCTCATTCAGGGCATCTTTCAGGGTTTTCGATCCCGATTCCACCGGCACTACCGTAGCCCCCAGCAGCTTCATGCGATAAACATTAAGCGATTGCCGCTGCACATCCACTGAACCCATATACACCACGCACTCCATGCCCAGACGAGCGGCTACTGTGGCCGTCGCCACCCCGTGCTGACCGGCACCGGTCTCGGCAATCACACGACGTTTGCCCATGCGTTTGGCCAACAAAGCCTGGCCTACGGTGTTGTTCACCTTGTGCGCACCGGTGTGGTTGAGGTCTTCCCGTTTGAGGAAAATTTGTGCCCCGCCTACCTCACGGCTAAGCCGTTCGGCGTGGTAGACCGGCGAGGGTCGCCCGACATAGTGTTTAAGGTCGTAGTCCAGTTCAGCCAAAAATTCGGGATCCCGGGAATAACGTTCGTAGGCCAGTCTTAGTTCATCCAGCGGATGCATCAGCGTTTCAGCCACGAAAATGCCACCGTAGGGACCGAAGTGTCCACGGGTATCGGGCAGGTTGTAGGGTAGGTCAGTTTGTTTTTCTGTAGTCAAAATTGTGTACCTCATTGAGGAATGCCGCCATTTTGGCCGCATCCTTGATTCCCTTGGCCGTTTCCACACCGCTGGAGACATCCAGGGCAAACGGGTGTACGGTGGCAAGGGCGATATTCACCGTGTCGGGGGCAAGCCCGCCGGCCAGAATGCAGGTGTTGGCCAGGGTGGGCGGAATGAGCGTCCAGTCGAAACGGTGGCCGCTGCCACCCCGAACGTCGGGATGCCAGGCATCCAGCAAAAAACCACGCGCATAGCGGTGTTCCGCCAGACGGCCTGGCCAGTCGGTGTTGGGCCTGACGGCTACGGCCTTGATGTAGGGCATGCCTGCGGCCTCACACTGATCCGGAGTTTCTTCGCCATGAAACTGAATCAGGTCTAGCCTGATTTCTGAAGTGACCGTGCGTATGAATTCAAGCTGGGCATCCACAAACAAACCTACTACAGAGACGAACGGGGGCAATACCTCGACGATTGCACGGGCCTGGTCAACCGTGACATGGCGTGGGCTGGGTTCATGAAAAACCAGACCTATGGCATCAACCCCAAGCCAGGCGGCTTCCAGCGCGTCCTGAGGGCGAGTGAAGCCGCAGATTTTAACCCGTGTTCTGGGCCTTAGGTATGTGTGATTCATTCGAAATCTGGAGGAACGTAGCGATGGGCGTTGGAAGGCAACAGGTCGAAGATCGGATCGCGGCGCATGGCGAACGATTCAGGATAGCAAACACCGCTCAAGTATAACCCGTCCGCCGGGGCCGTAACACCGCCCTGACTGCGGTCACATGCCCTAAGCACCTGTTCGGCCCATTCAGGCGGGTGTTTTCCAGCACCAATGTCCATTAGCAATCCCACGATATTGCGTACCATGTGGTGCAAAAACGCATTGGCGGGTATGTCTACGATCACCCGTTCACCATGACGCTCCTTTCGTATGAGGTGCAGAAAACGCCTGGGGCTTTTCGATTGGCATTCCCGGGCACGAAAGCTGGAAAAATCATGATCCCCTATCAAACACGAAGCCGCTTTCTGCATGGAATCAACCTCCAGCGGATAACGACACCACGTCACTTGACGACGCATCAGGGCTGACTTCATAGGCCGATTGAGGATGATGTAACGATAACTGCGGGCGATGGCACTGTAACGGGCATGGAAGGTTTCCGGTACGGGTTTCACCCAGAGTACCCGCACATCGTCGGGCAGATTGCTGTTAACGCCCATCAACCAGGAATAATCCGAGCGTTCGGCTTCGGTATCAAAATGCACCACCTGCTCAATGGCGTGAACACCGGCATCGGTTCTGCCGGCACACACCACCCGGATATCCCGATTGGCCACCCGGCTTAATGCGGACTCGACCACGGCCTGTACGGTACGGCTACCGTTTTGCCATTGCCAGCCTGCATAGGACTGGCCGTCGTACTCTACTCCCAAGGCAATACGCATGATGAAAAAAATGTTGAAGGTTTTTAGTGTGTTGTTTGAGCGTAGCGGCCACCCGCCCTGGCGGGTATGCTTAAGGGATGGGAGTGGCTTGGAGTTTGCGTCCTGCTTGTCAGACTTTCGGAGGAACCCAGTAGCGGGCAAGGCCAGTAACCACACCCGATCGCTAATCCTGCGATTCAGTCTAGCCTAGCGGCGAAGCTTATCGTTACACTCTGAACTTAAGCGGATCCACCGCCAAAATCGGGTGGCCACCCCGTAGGCGGTTCAAAAGGAAAACCGCCTGCTGTCGCGTCTTCCTGTGCGTCGTGTTGACGGCAGGCTTACGCAACTGCATCTGTGCCTGTCGTGACAGGGCCTGCACAAAAACTGACTCTGTCACTTGATTCAAAGCACCGTCTTTCAGAACATTCCATATAAAAGGTTCAACCGCCATGCAAGAAACAGCCAAACTCGAACTGAACGGAACCCTGCACGAACTACCTGTGGTAGTAGGAACGGAAAACGAAAAAGGAGTAGACATCAGCCGACTCAAAGCCCAAACCGGATACATTACTCTGGATTCGGGCTACGCCAATACCGGTTCATGTACCTCCAGCATCACCTACATTGACGGCGACGAAGGCATATTACGCTACCGGGGCTATGACATCGCCGATTTGTGCGAAAAATCAACCTTTCTGGAAGTCTGCTATCTGTTGATTTACGGCGAACTGCCCGATGCGGATGCGTTTATCGGTTTCAAGGATAAGGTGCTGCATCACTCACTGATCCATGAAGACATGAAAAGCTTTTTCACCGCCTATCCCGGACACGCGCATCCTATGGCCATACTGTCGGCCATGGTGTGTTCTCTCTCGGTGTATCACCCTGAATTACTGCAACCCGATCAAAGCCAGGAGGAAAAGGATGAAACCATGGCGCATCTGTTGTCGAAGGTGCGGGTATTGGCCGCATTTGCATACAAACGTTCCGTGGGAGAGGCTTTTGTCTACACCAAACCGGAACTGGATTACATTTCCAATTTCATGCACATGATGTTCACCACCCCGGTGAAATTGCACCAGACTGATGAAGTAATACGCAAGGCCCTGGATGTGTTGATGATTCTTCACGCCGATCACGAACAAAACTGCTCCACTTCAACTGTGCGCATGGTGGGTTCATCCAAGGCCAATTTGTTTGCCGCCATCTCTGCCGGTATCTGTGCCTTGTGGGGGCCCTTGCATGGAGGTGCCAATCAGGCGGTAATCGAAATGCTGGAGGAAATCGCCGCAGATGGCGGAAATTGCAAGAAGTTCATGGACAAGGCCAAAGATAAGAATGACCCTTTCCGCCTGATGGGTTTTGGTCATAGGGTTTATAAAAACTATGATCCCAGAGCCCAGATCATCAAAAAATACTGCGACCAGGTGCTGAATCATCTGGGTATAGATGATCCCATACTGGAGATTGCTAAAGGTCTGGAAGAGTTAGCCCTGACCGACCCCTATTTCATAGAGCGCAAACTCTATCCTAACGTCGATTTCTATTCCGGCATCCTCTACCGGGCCATGAAAATACCCACCAATATGTTCACGGTCATGTTTGCACTGGGCCGTTTGCCCGGCTGGATCGCGCACTGGAAGGAGATGATCGACGAAGCCGGTGCCTTGAAAATTGCCCGCCCCCGGCAGATTTACACCGGCGAACCGCTCAGACCTTACCTCCCCATCAACCAGCGCCCGGGCTAACCCACCCGTTGCCGGGTGGGGTCGTGTCCTCCGCCTGGGTGGGTGTTACCGGATTCCTCACGGAGTCCGGTACGGCCACAGGATAAATTACAGCTATACGGTACATAAAATGTTCTTATCACATCACCGTAAAAAAACAGGTAGACTTTATCCAAGTCTGGTGAATATCCCTCTCTCATCAAGTTTCCTCAAAGCTTCGTACTCTAATCGGCATGAAGTTCTCCTCCTCTTGGCGACCCTAGTTGGTCGCTTTTTTTTTGCCCGTCGCTCACACATAAGGGTTGGTGCGCCGCTCATGTCCTATGGTCGATAACGCCCCATGACCTGGTATGAAGCACACATCGTCACCCAGAGTGAACAGCTTTTCCCGTATCGACCGGAGTAATTGGTTTTGATCTCCTCTGGGGAAATCAGTCCGGCCTACAGAGCCTTTGAACAAAACGTCGCCAACTATCGCCAAGCGTGTTTCTGCATGGAACAACACTATGTGCCCCGGCGTATGCCCCGGACAATGCAGCACACTCAGCACCTCACGCCCAAACGAAATCGTATCCCCCTCATCAAGCCACTCATCCGGCAAAAAAGCAGCGCAGTTAGGAAACCCTAGCCACTCGCACTGACCGGGCAAACCATCCAGCCAGAACTGATCTTCATGATGCGGACCCACAATGGGCAGTTTACGCGAACAGGCCAACGCGGGTGCTCCTCCCACATGATCGAGATGACCATGCGTCAGCACAATCCGGGTAGGTATCAAGCCTTTTTGATCAAGAAAGTTTTCGATTTGATCCAGATCACCGCCCGGGTCAACGATGACGGCCTCACGGGTTTGGTCACACCAGAGGATGCTGCAATTCTGCAGGAATGTAGTCACGGGGATAACAGTGTATTGCATGGTGATCACTATAAGACATCAAACGCAGTGGATTTCGCCTGACCGGTACATCGTTAAGAGATGCTGGAAGGCTATGCGGGTGGAATGGAAAGCAAAGTCTTCGGGCTTTACCTCTTCCGGACTCATCATAATAAACCCGGCCACATCATCGGCTGAACGTATGCCTTCAATATTGGATGCCGTGCAGGTGAAGAACACATCCGC
The DNA here is from genome assembly GCA_051007495.1 of Methylococcaceae bacterium. Taxonomy (GTDB): domain Bacteria; phylum Pseudomonadota; class Gammaproteobacteria; order Methylococcales; family Methylococcaceae; genus CAIVXW01. The sequence goes on from JBPCSC010000313.1 coordinate 9,794, forward strand.
CACCTTGTACAACACGCCCGAATAGAGATAGTCATTAGGTGCGCTGCACAAATAGGTAAAATGGCCTGTCTCGATGTTGAGTTCTTCCCTGATTTCTCGCTGCAATCCCTGCTCTATGCTTTCGTCGTATTCTATAAACCCACCCGGGACATCCAGTTTCTCGCGGCCTGGATCCCGGCCTCTCACACACAGTATGAGTTTGCCTTCATGAAAGATGAACGCAGCACCGGCAGATGCCGTATTGAAGAAAAACTGGAAACCGCACACCCCGCAGCGGACAACTCGCTCGTGCTCGCTGGTGAGTGAGTCGTGACCGCATCGTGGGCAGAAGCGGAAGGAATCGCGTGGAGAACGGTGCGACTCCCCTCCCCCACTTCCCCCTTGCGGGAAATTCAAAATGATCTTGTTCATATAATTATCACTCTCGTAGTCATGGCCCATCGTGTGCTGCACGGAGTTTGCCCTATGGCAAAGTCGAGCGGCATATTAACCCGAACGATACCTGTTTTTTACAGATTTACTGGCTTTGAATTGCTAACATTGCCGTTTTTTTTATCCTCACAACCCCAGGAGCGATCATGTCCGATATTGAAATTGCCCAACAGGCCCGAATGCTGCCCGTCATTGGCCTGGCCCAAAACCGACTGAATATCCAGGCCGAGCATCTGGATCCCTATGGTCATTACAAGGCCAAATTATCGCTGGAATACATCGACAGCCTGAGCAACCGCCCGGATGGCAAATTGATTTTGGTCACGGCCATCAGCCCGACTCCAGCCGGTGAAGGCAAAACGACCACCACCGTGGGCTTGGGCGACGCGTTGAACCGCCTGGGTGAAAACACTTTGATCTGCCTCAGGGAACCCGCCTTAGGTCCTTGCTTCGGAGTCAAAGGTGGGGCTGCCGGAGGCGGCTATGCGCAAGTTGTGCCTATGGAAGACATCAACCTGCATTTCACCGGTGATTTTCACGCCATTGGTGTGGCGCACAATCTGTTGTCCGCCATGATCGACAACCACATCCACCATGGCAATACTCTGAAGCTGGACAGCCGCCGGATCAACTGGAAACGAGTCATGGATATGAATGATCGCGCCCTGAGAGACATCGTGGTCGGACTGGGTGGTACAGCCAACGGCTACAGCCGGGAAGACGGCTTCGACATCATCGCGGCTTCTGAAGTGATGGCCATACTGTGCCTGTCTCGCTCTCTGGCAGAACTCAAAACCCGCCTGGGCAATATCCTGGTGGGTTATAGCGTTGACGAGCAACCGGTGTTCGCCCGTCAACTCAATGCCCACGGGGCGATGGCCGCCTTGCTGAAAGATGCGATCAGACCCAACCTGGTGCAAACTCTGGAGAACAACCCGGTTCTGGTTCATGGCGGACCCTTCGCCAATATCGCCCACGGCTGCAACACCGTGATCGCCACCAGGGCCGCTTTAAAAATGGCGGATTACGTCGTGACCGAAGCCGGTTTCGGAGCGGATCTAGGGGCTGAAAAATTCATAGACATCAAATGCCGCAAGGCCGACATCCAACCGGATGCGGTCGTTCTGGTGGCTACCGTCAGAGCTTTGAAATCGCATGGCGGGGTTTCCATCAAAGAATTGCAGTCAGAAAATCTGGCCGCGCTAGAAGCCGGGTTTGTCAATCTGGCCCGCCATCTCGATAACATCCAGAACCGGTTTGGCTTGCCTTGTGTAGTAGCGATCAACCATTTCACCACCGACACCGATGCCGAAATCAACTGGCTCAAACACAAGGTGGAATCATTAGGCTCAAAAGCCATAGTCTGCACCCATTGGGCTAAGGGAGGTGCCGGAGCCGAAGAATTAGGCCAGGCCGTTTTGGAAATAATCAAGGCAGGTACTGCCGATTTCCGTTTCCTGTATCCAGACGAAACCACGTTGTGGAATAAAATTGAAGCGATAGCCACCCGGATTTACGGCGCATCAGGCATTTCCGCCGACGCAAAAGTGCGCCAGCAACTGGATCAACTACAGGCGGAACGCGGCCATTTTCCGGTGTGCATTGCCAAAACCCAGTATTCCTTTTCCAGCGACCCGGCCCTGAAAGGAGCACCGGAAGGGCATGTATTGTCTATCCGGGAAGTTCGCCCGGCTTATGGGGCCGAGTTCATCGTGGCCATCTGCGGCAGCATGATGACCATGCCAGGATTGCCGAAGATTCCCGCCGCTGAAGCCATAGACGTAGACGAAACCGGTCGCATCTCCGGGTTGTTCTAAGCCTTAAACCCAAGCCTGTCAGGGCGACTTACCCGTCGCCCTCTCTTAAACCACCGTGCCGACCAACCCGACCAGAGACACGTCTACATCGGCAAAGCGCAGTATTTCGATTCCGGTCAATATGTCCTTACCACTACCGGAAACGTATATGGACTCCACCGTCCATTGCCCGCTCTCACGATCCAGGCTGATTTTGTAGTCCGCCTTATTATCCTCGCTGTACACCGCTACATCGTCCCCAGAACCGCCTGTCAACACATCATCGCCCAATCCGCCCTCCAGCGTGTCGTTTCCGTCCATTCCCTCCAGGGTGTCATTGCCGGCATAACCCACCAGCACATTGTCTTGATTCGTGCCGATTATCCGGTTGTCGAGTGCGTTGCCCCAGGCATCCAGGGCCGTACCCATCAGTTGTAAAATCTCCACCCCTTCGGGCAATGAATAACTGATACGGGCTTCTACCGTGTCCCAATCGTCTGATGTTCCCGTTTCGACGACGTTATCTCCCACATTATCGACCCGGTAGGTATCCGCCCCTTCGCCTCCGATCATGGCATCAGCACCTGCGCCTCCATTCAGGACATCATCACCTGGCCCACCGATAAGTGTGTCGTTTCCTCCCAAACCATTCAGAGTGTCATCGCCAGACAAGGCATTGAAACGATCCGCCAACGGCGTGCCCGTCCAGACATCATTACCCAGGGTGGCGGCTTCTGAAGGATTGGTCGTCGCGGCCTGTACCCGCACACTAGGGGCACTGCTGATTCGTTCCTGAAACCCCGCCCCATCGGTGAATTGGGCCACTACCGTCAGCGTTCGTCCTGTCTCGGCCGTCGTCAGTGTATAGCGAATGCCGGTTCCCAACACCTTGCCATTAGCCAGCCAGGTGTAAGTGATAACACCCAGGCCATCCGCATCCGCCAGGTTTTGACTGATGTTCAGGGTTTGTCCGACCACCGCGTCTCCTTTGATGGTGACCGTGCCGGTAGCCGGATGATTGACCGGCGACAAACTGGTATCCAGCAGCGTGAGTTTCAGGGTTTGATCGGGCGCGTCGTTCAGGCTTAGCACCAGGGTTTCCGTGCCTTCGGTTAGCGCGTCAGCGGCAAAACTTAAACGCAACACCGCCGTACCGTCATGCCCCGTCACGAACGCACTGTTCGCCAAAGGGTTGCCGACCAGATCACTGGCCGTGACCGTGCCGCCCACCGTGTACGCCACTGCGGTGTGGGGCGGGAGGTATTGGGTCGTCAGTGTCACGTCCAGCGTCTCGCCTTCTGCCGCCGTTGTTCGGTCGGCATTCAAACGGTACACCGGCACGCCCTGCACCGTTTGGGTGAGTTCACTGGCCAGACGTTCCGCGTGACCGGCCTCATCGGTGTAACGGGCGACGACCTGCAAATGCTGGCCTATGTCGTTACTCGTCACCGTGTAGCGTGCGCCCGTGCCAACCGCTTCCTCTTCGCGTTGCCAGAGGTAGGTGATCGCGCCCAGGCCGTCGGCGTCGCTTAAGGTGTTCGCCGCCGTCAACACTTGCCCGACCACCGGCGTGTCGTCGCTGATCGTGACCGTTCCCTGCGGCAGACGGTTGGGCGTGGGTGTGGTCAGCGCGAAACTCAGCGAGGCCGACAAACCGCCCTCATCCGTTGCCGTCACGCGGATCCGAATGTCCGGGCTATTCAGCGGTGGTGTGCCTTGAACGCTCAAGGTTTTAGGGTCAAACGACAACCAGGCCGGCAGGGTTCCCCCTGCTTCCAGACGCGCTTGATAACGCAAGACACTGTGTTCAGGGTCGCTGAACAGCGTCGCCGGCAGCGTGTAGCGGTAGGCCTGGGTTTCCAGTGCCGTTTGATCCGCTACCTGGCCATTGATGACGGGGGCCTGGTTGGGGGTAAGAATGCTGACCGCATCACTGATGACGGTCTCGGGCGTTCCTAGTCCGTCGGTGTACGCCACCTGCACCTTAATGTGGTGGCCGACATCGGCGGTCGTGGGGGTGTAGTGTTCTTGCGTGGCTTTCTTGATGGGTTTGTCTTCCCGAAACCATTGATAGGCAAACGTACCCAGACCATCGGCATCATTTAAAGTGGAGGCAGCGGTCAGTGTCTGACCGGCTTCAAGAACGCCCTGGATGCTGATCCGACCGGTCGGTTCTGAATTGGTGGGCACCTCGGGTGGGGTGACCCGTGCCCCCAGACTGGCCACTCCCGAGTGCAATAAATCGGCTACGGCGCGGGTGTCTCCGCCTTGGTTGGAACCCCAACTGACGACTGAACCATCGGCCCTGACGGCGGCGAAGGCTTCATCACTGGCATAAATGGCCTGAACCGGCCGTGTGCCGTCCAGTTCAGTGGCAACCGCCCGGTAGTCGCCACCGTAATACGCATCACCCCAAGCCAGCACCGATCCTGACTCCGTGCGGGCGGCAAATGCCCCACGGTTGGCGTATATCTCTACCGCGTGATTCAACTCAGGTGTCACGCCGCCATATTGAGGGTTGCCCCAACTGACCACCGAACCATCGGCACGCAGAGCGGTGAAGGCGGATTCGGTCGCGTACAGGGCCGTCACCGGTATTGTGCCGTTCAGGGCCGAGTGTACGGACTGGCTGTCTCCACCGGCTAAGGCATTGCCCCAGGTGATGACTGAGCCATCGCCCCTGAGGGCGGCAAAAGCCGAGGCCGTAGCCTTGATGGTCAGTACGTCAATCTGACCGTTCAACGCGGCGGCCACCGACTGGCTGTCTCCGCCTTCATCGCCCCAGGTCACCACCGAACCGTCCTGCCTCAGTGCAGCAAACGCGGTATCGGTCGCGTCCACCCGAATGACATCTAGCGTACCATCCAGCGCAGCGGAGACCGTGTGGCTGTCTCCTCCGGCTGTGGGATCACCCCAGGTGACGACCGATCCATCCTGCCTCAGCGCGGCAAATGCAAAGGGATTGGCCGCGATATGAGTAACGGTCACCGTGCCGTTCAGCCATGGGCTGACGGCCTGACTGTCTCCACCGGCCCCACCCCAGGTGACGACCGAGCCATCTTTCCGCAGGGCGGCAAAGGCTGAGGCAGTCGCTGCGATTTCGGTGACATCCACCCGGCCATCCAGTTCTGATGCCACCGCAGTGCTGTCTCCACCCCAGTCGGGGTTTCCAAAAGTCACCACCGAACCGTCCGCCCGCACGGCGGCAAACGCATCATCGTCAGCCACGATCGTGGTGACATCCACCCGACCATCCAGTTCTGATGCCACCGCAGTGCTGTCGCCACCGGCCTGGGGACGGCCCCAGGTCACCACCGAGCCATCTTCACGCAGAGCGGCAAAGGCCTGGCCACTCGCCACTATGTCACGGACAGGGTTATGGCCATCCAGTTGTGCGGCCACAGCCTGGCTGTCTCCGCCTGAATCGGCATTCCCCCAGCTCATCACGGAACCATCCGCCCGTAGAGCGGCAAAAGCCCCATCCGAGGCGACGAGGGTGGTGACATCCACCGTACCGTTCAGTGCCTGGGCCACTGCGCTGTCGTCTCCCCCCTGGTTGGTGCCTCCCCAAACCGTCACCGAGCCATCGGCCAACAAGGCGGCATACACACCTTGAGTGTAGCCATGTAGGGCACTGACGGATTGAATATCGGCGGTGCTGGAAAGTGCCAAGCGGGCCGAGGCGAGGTCGCCGCCATAATCGGCGGAACCCCAGGTCACGATCGAACCATCCGCTCTCAACGCCGCAAAGGCCTGGCCATTGGGGATGATGCGGATCACATCGAGTGTACCGTCCAGGCGTTTGGCCACCGCCTGGCTGTCTCCGCCGGCATCCGCATCGCCGAAGGTCACCACTGAGCCATCGGCACGCACGGCGGCAAACGCCCCATCGTTGGCGTACAGTGACGTGACGGCGATGCGGCCATCCAGTTGTTTTTTGACGCGGGCGAATGCGTCATTCCAGGCCGCATCCCCCCAACTCACCAGGGAGCCATCCTGCCTCACGGCGGCGAACGCCTGTTCAGTGGCGTTTATGGAGACAACCGCAACCCGACCATTCAGATCGCCCGCCACACGGTGGCTGTCTGCGCCTGACCGGGCATCGCCCCAGGTCACGACGGAGCCATCGGCACGCAGAGCGGCAAAGGCATGGCGATTGGCATACAGTGCCGTAACTGGCTGCCGCCCGTCCAGGTGGGTGGCCAAGGCCGCGCTGTCGCCGCCGGCAGTGCCATCGCCCCAGGTGACGACTGAACCATTCTGCCTGAGTGCGGCGAACGCACTGGCCGTGGCATAGACCGCCGTGACATCAACCGTGCCGTCCAGTGCCTGAGCCACCGCATGACTGTCGCCACCGGCCTGGGCATTGCCCCAGGTCACGACCGAGCCATCCGCCCGCAGCGCGGCAAAGGCGCGGTCAGTGGCGTGGATCAGGCTAACGGGGACAGACCCGCTCAAGGCATCGGCCACGGCTTGGGTATCCCCGCCGTAGTCTGCTGCCCCATAGGCCACCACCGAGCCATCCGCACGCAACATGGCCAGAGCACCGAAGCTGGAAGACACAGCCACGACCGGCGGTTTGCCGGTAATCACAGCAGGGGCTGAAATGCGCCCCCAAGTGACTACGGAGCCCTCTTCGCGGAGTGCCGCAAACGCTCCGTCGGTGGCGTGGATCTCCACTGCACGGATGCGTCCATCCAGATCAGCCTGAACAGAGGAGAGATCACCGCCTTGTTCTCTATCTCCCCAGGCCACCACCGAACCATCCGACTTGATAACCGCAAACGCGTGGCTGTTGGAAGATTCAAAGGGGGATTTCAACATGATGCACCTGACAAAAAATGAACACTAAGCGAGCGAGGGAAAAACCTGCCAGATTTTTTCGGCATATTCGGTGATGGAGCGGTCGCTGGAGAAATAACCCGAACGGGCTACGTTGATGATGGCTTTCCGGGCCCAGGCATCGGGGTTGGCGTATAAACGATCTACGGCATCTTGAGTGGCGACATAATCGGCATAATCCGCCATGAGCGCGTAAGGGTCACCACCCAGCAGCAGGGAATCAATCAAGGGCTGGAAACGATGAGGCTCCTCAGGGGAAAAATGCCCCGAGCTAATCATGTCGATGGTGCGAGCCAGTTCCGGGTTGCCGTGGTAATAGTCCCACGGGTTGTAATGAGCAGCCCGGAGTTCGGCCAGTCGTTCGGCGGTATGGCCGAAGATGAAGAAGTTTTCCTCCCCGACTGCATCCTTGATTTCGATGTTGGCTCCGTCCAGCGTACCGATGGTCAAGGCACCGTTGAGGGTCATTTTCATGTTGCTGGTACCTGAGGCCTCAGTACCGGCTGTAGAAATCTGCTCGGATAAATCCACCGCCGGGATGAGTTCCATCGCCCGGGAGACATTGTAATTGGGCACAAACACCACCTGGAGCTTTCCACGCAGGGCGGGATCGTTGTTGATGGTGCGGGCTATGTCGTTGATGAGCTTGATGATGAGCTTGGCCATACGATAGCCCGGTGCCGCCTTGCCGCCCAGGATGACCGTACGCGCCACCGGATAGGCATCCGGGTTGGCTTTGAGCCGGTTATAACGGGTGATGACGTGCAGCATATTCAGTAACTGCCGTTTGTATTCGTGTATCCGTTTGATTTGTACGTCGAATAAGGAATCAGGATTGACACGCACCCCCATGCGGGCATACATCAGATCCGACAAACGGCTTTTGTTGAGTGCCTTGGCGGCTTGAAAACGCGCCCTGAACGCCTTGTCTTCAGCCAAAGGCAGCAGAAGTTCAAGACGATCCAACTGGTTGACCCAATCCGTGCCTATGGCTTCGTTGATGAGACCGGACAGAGGTTGATTGGCCTGATTCAGCCAGCGTCTGGGGGTTACACCATTAGTGATGTTCATGAAGCGGTCGGGATAAACCCGGGCGAAATCCTTGAAGATAGTGCGCTGCATGAGTTCGGAATGCAGTTTGGCCACTCCGTTGATTTTGTGGCTGCCGACTATGGCCAGATGCGACATACGAATGCGTTTGCCACCGTCTTCATCAATCAAGGACAAGCGGCGAATCAGATCCATATCACCCGGAAACTGCTGGCTGACTTGCCGCAAAAACCGGAAATTGATTTCATAGATGATTTGCAAATGCCGGGGCAGTAATCGTTCAAACAGCTTGACCGGCCAGGTTTCCAGAGCTTCAGGCAACAGGGTATGGTTGGTATAGGAAAAGGTTTTGACGGTAATATCAAAGGCTTGATCCCATAACAGGTTATTTTCATCCACCAAGACACGCATCAATTCCGGTATGGCAATACAGGGATGGGTATCATTCAACTGTATGGCCACTTCATTTGGAAATTCTTCAAACTTTTTGTGATCCTTCAGAAAGTTTTTCAGTATATCCTGCAGGGACGCACTGACGAAAAAGTATTCCTGCTTCAAACGCAGTTCGCGGCCCATCTGGGTGGTATCGTCGGGGTACAATACTTTAGACAGGTTTTCCGAACGGTTTTTCTCTTCTACTGCCTTGATGTAATTGCCTTCATTAAAATAATGCAGTTCAAAATCGCGGGTGGCTTTTGCGGCCCACAAACGCAGATTATTAACCGTACCCTCGCCATAACCCGGTACCGGCGTGTCATACGCCATGGCCATCACGTCATCGGTGTCAGTCCAGTGGTGCTGTTCGTTTACCTGTCCGTAAAAGCGTACCCGGTACAACACATCGGGGCGGGCAAACTCCCAGGGATTACCATATCTCAGCCAGTTATCAGGATGCTCAATCTGATACCCGTTCTCTATGGTTTGGGCAAACATACCGTAATCGTAACGGATACCATAACCGAAACCGGGTAACTTGAGGCTGGCCATGGAATCAAGAAAACAGGCAGCCAATCGTCCCAAACCGCCATTGCCCAAACCGGCTTCTTCTTCCAGTTCTGATACATGCTCCAGTTGTAAACCCACATCTTCCAGAACCTGCTTAAAGGTATCGTAATACCCCAGATTCATCAGGCCATTACTCAAACTGCGGCCAATAAGAAACTCCATGGACAGGTAATAAACCCGCTTGGCATCCTGTAGATAGTATTGCCGCATGGATTCCATCCAGCGCACGGTAACCAAATCCCTGACGACATAAGCCAGGGCATGAAACCAGTCACGTTCCTGGGTTTCAAGAGGATCTTTGCCTATGGAATAGATGAGGCGGTTGATTAGTGCACGCTCCAGGGCAGGCACATCTTTAGGGTTCAGAGTATCCAGGGTATCTCGCTGAGCAGTCATCGACAGTTCCTCATTAAAGGTGTGTTGGTTCATATCCCTCCAGGCGACAGGCTGGAGAAGGCAGGCGGGTCATCCACTCGTTCAAGCGGTGGGGTGAGAGCCAGGGAGAAAATCTAGCCTCGCTAAGGCTCAATAAGCGATCGTCATGGACAGGCGGGCGGGTTTTAGCGGATGCCGGATAATCCCGGACGACTCCACAGTATCAGCAATTCTTCTATCAGCAGACGCACATTCATGTTATGCCCCATGCGTTGCCGGGTGTGTATTAGAAAATCCCAGTAGGCATATAAATCTGCCAGGGACACGCTGTGAATTATCTGTTGCACTGTGGCCACCTCAGACCGGAAACCGGAATTCGGGCGAAGAAGAGGGTGCTTCAGGCACACCAATTCATATATCCAGTTCATGATCCACTCGATTACATCCTCACTGAACAGAGGCTCCCACTGATTGGCCAGTTGCAGTGGATCCTGGCCCATAGTCTTCACGTCGATCAATCCCTGGATGATCTGTTCTCGCTGCGCCAGTCTGTCGGTGCCATCCAGCGAAACGGCCAGCAAGGGGCTACCCCGCGCCATGTCCAGCAACAAGGCTGGATTTTGCTTCACGCCTTGCGCGGCAAGCCACGTTAAGGTTTGTTCCGGTGCGGGCTTGGGAATAGCGAGCTTTTGGCAGCGGCTTAGTACGGTGACGGGGATTTTTTGGGGAGCGGATGAAATCAGTACGATGAGGGTGTAGGGAGCAGGCTCTTCCAGTGTTTTGAGCAGCGCGTTGGCGGCATTAACATTGAGTTGGTGGGCCGGTTCAATGACCACCACGCGGTAGCCATTATACTGGGGCTTCAGTGACAGTTTATTGATGAGTTGACGTATCGCGTCTATGCCTATGGCCTTGCCCGGTTCGGCGGGTTCTACCCGGGTGTAGTCCGGATGATTGCCGACGGCGAACAACTGGCAGGAAGGGCAATGGCCGCATGGTGTGTTCGCGTCGGCCTGTCTACAGAGCAGTTGCCGCGCCCAAAGACTGGCCAGGGCGGTTTTGCCCGTACCCGATGGGCCGTGTAGAAGCAAGGCGGGGGGAATACGCGCTGCGGCCTGGCTGGAGAGTAACCACGACCACTGCGGCAGCAACCAGGGCAGCAGTTCGTTTGTGTGGTGGTGTTCGCTCACGAGGCGATCAACCGATTGAGATGCCCGGCAATGATGGACTGAACGTCAATCAAAGGCTGGGTGGCATCAACAACCTGAATACGCCCGTTTGAGGTCTCGGCCCGTGCCAGATACCGCGCTCTGACCCGCTCGAAAAACGCCCGGTCTTCCCGCTCGAAACGATCTCTGAAACCACGGCTTTTAATGCGCTCCATGCCTATTTCTGGAGATACATCCAGCAACAGGGTGAGATCCGGCTGCAATCCCTTAAGCACCCAATGCTCAAGCTGATTGATGATTTCAGTCTCTATGCCGCGTCCTCCGCCCTGATAGGCGTGGGTCGCTTCGGTGAAACGATCACTAATGACCCAGAACCCCTCCTGCATGGCCGGAGCGATTACCTGTTTGACATGCTGTGCCCGGGCGGCAAACAGCAGCAGCAATTCAGCCTCGCTAACAATGAGGTGATCGCCCAGAATCAAGCTGCGTATGGCTTCGCCCAAAGCCGTACCTCCTGGCTCGCGGGTCATCACTACTTGTATGCCTCGCTGTTCCAGATAAGCCTTCACATATCCAATGTTGGTACTTTTGCCCGTCCCTTCTGAACCTTCCAGCGTGATGAATTTACCGGGTTGCATGATTTTTCCTCTGATAAGTGTCTACGGCTGCTTCGTGTTGCTCAAGCGTATCGGAAAATTGGTGAGAGCCGTTTCCTCTTGCGACGAAATACAGGCTGTTACCTGCCTTGGGGTGCATCACCGCTGTTATGGATTCTGCACCGGGCATGGCGATTGGGGTGGGTGGTAAACCCTCCCGAGTATAGGTGTTATAAGGCGTGTCGGTACGCAAATCGCGGGTGCGGATGTCTCCGTCAAAACGCAGACCCAAGCCATAAATGACTGTCGGGTCAGTCTGCAACTTCATGCCCTTCTGCAAACGACGCAGAAACACGCCGGCAATGGCCGGACGTTCGCGGGTATCGGCCGTTTCCTTTTCTACAATAGAGGCCAAAACCAAAGCCTGATACGGCGAGGCCAATGGCAAGTCTCTTTCGCGTCCTTCCCAGGCCGGTTGCAGCATGCCACGCATGGTCTGGTAGGCCCGACCCAGCACTTCAATGTCGGAAGTGCCTTTGGTTACATGATAGGTGCTCGGGAAAATCCAGCCTTCCGGGTGCTGACACCCCGCTTCACGACACTGCGGTGCGATGCGAGGCATGAGGTCTTGATCGCTGACCTCGGGTAAGGTCTGTTTTAATTCAGGATGCTGGGCGAGTTCGGCCCTGATCTGGGCCAGAGTCCAGCCCTCTACAAATACCACAGGAAATTGCTTGGCCTTGCCCGTCACCAGGGTTTCCAGAATGGTTTTGGGTGTCATGCCCGAACGAATGGCATAAGTGCCATGTTTGATGGATCGGGCCTGACCATTCACAACCGCCAGCAGGATAAACCAGTGCGGTTGGCTGATGAGGTGAGCCTGGTTCAGTGCCTGACTCACCGTTAAAAGGTTGGCTCCTCGGGGGATGTCGACTTCTTCGGTCTGCGTCAGGGGGACAGGCTCATTCACATACGCAGTGTATTGCCCATACACGGCCAGAAACACCGAGATGCTGATAAACAGGATGAGCACCGGTAATGATTTCATGATTCGGGAACAGGAAGAGGGTGTTGATCCAGCAGATAGGCCCGGGCAGCGGGGGCATAAACCGGGGCCGGATAAGTGCGGTGATCACAGGCTCTGACAAACCATACCCCTATGACTGAATTGCTCAGCATGACTTCATCGGCTTGATAGACATCGTGTGAACTCAAACGGGTGGGTTCTACAGGATGACCGCACTGCGCCCACCACTCCATAAGAATGGCACGCATCACCCCACTCACCCCGCAGCGATCCAGCAAGGGCGTGGAAATCCGGCCCTGTCTGACCAGAAACAGGTTGGTGTATGTGCCTTCGGTGACATATCCCTCATGGTCAAGGACTATGCCTTCCTGACAATCGGTGTGTTGCCATTCGGCCCTGGCCAAAATTTGCTCTAGCCTGTTGGTGTGTTTGAGTCCGGCCAGTGCCGGATTAATGCCCAGTCGGGTGTGGCACACGGTGGTGCGTACACCCTGCTCGATAAACTCTGGCGGATATTCAGGAACTGGGCTTAGGCTGAGTACCCGGGTGGTTTGCTCATCCCCAGTGTAGAGATACCCCCGCCGACCTATACCCCGGGTAAGCTGGATTTTGAGTACGGCTGACGATGAGGCTTGCTTTAAGAGTTCAGCCACTTCCACACGCAACACCTCATGCCCCGGATAAGCGATGTGCAAACGGTGGCTGTCCCGCTCCAGCCTGGCCAGATGCCGCTCCAACCAGGCCGGTCGCCCCTGAACTACCGGGAGTGTGGTAAACACCCCGTCCCCGTACTGAAACCCCCTGTCGCGGACATCGACAAATTCCGTTTCGTGACCGTTAACCAGTGTGGGCATGGTTTTTTGCTGTTCGATAGTCAGAAAGAGAAGAAACGCGAAACACCATCCCTGTAGGCCCAGGCCACATCCGGAAATCCCCCCGGACAGTCGCTCTTGCCTGCGCGTGCCGGTTTTGGCGATGCTCGGCGCGACTGAACGGGAGGGTAATTCAGGAACATGAGTCCAAACATAAAATCATGTTTGCCCCTGAATTAAACGATCGGGTTGTCCATCCGTTTAAATACTAAAGACCCGTTAGTCCCGCCAAAACCAAAGGAATTGGAAAGGGCATATTCGATACTGAGCGGTCGGGCCGTATGCGGGGTGTAATCCAGATCACATTCGGAATCAGGATTATCCAGGTTAATGGTGGGCGGAACGATTTGATCACGGAGAGAAAGAGCCGCAAATATGGCTTCAATGCCCCCTGCCGCACCCAGCATGTGGCCGGTCATGGATTTGGTTGAACTGATAACGACCCGATGGGCATAAGCACCGAACACGCTTTTAATCGCACGGGTTTCGGCGAGGTCACCGGCCAGGGTGGAGGTTCCATGAGCGTTGATGTAATCAATTTGCTCAGGTTTAAGCCCCGCATCGTTCAGTGCCTTGCGCATACAGGCGGCCGCACCTTCGCCATTTTCAGGGGGTTGGGTCATGTGGTGGGCATCACCACTCAGCCCATACCCGACCACTTCTGCATAAATTTTGGCCCCGCGAGACCGGGCGTGTTCCAGTTCTTCCAGAACCACCACCCCGGCACCATCACTGAGTACAAAGCCGGTTCTGTCTTTGTCCCACGGACGACTGGCCCGCTCAGGGTTGTCATTGTCTCTGGATAAGGCACGGGCCGAAGCAAAGCCACCGAGGGAAGTGGGAGAAGTGGCCATTTCCGCACCGCCTGTCACCATGACATCGGCATCACCATAACGAATCAGCCGATAAGCATCGCCTATGTTGTGGGTTCCGGTGGCACAAGCCGTTACGATGGCGAAATTCGGGCCTTGCAAACCATACTTGATGGAGAGATTGCCCGAAATCATGTTGATGATATTGCTGGGTACGAAGAATGGGGAGATTTTACGCGGCCCACCTTTGAGAAAGGCATCGTGGCCCTGCTCTATCCCGGTAATGCCACCGATGCCGGCACCTATGGCCACACCGATATTGGGTGCGTTGTCTTTTGTAACCACCAGACCGGAATCTTCAAAGGCCTGACAGCCAGCGGCCAAACCATAATGAATGAAGATATCCATTTTTCGGGCTTCCTTTTCCGAAATATACCGGGTGATGTCGAAGTCTTTGACACTTCCGCCTATGCGGGTTGAAAACTCGGATACATCAAAGTGGTTAATCCAGCCGATTCCACTGCGACCGGCCAGAACGTTTTGCCACGCTTCGTCCGCAGTAAGACCTACCGGGGATACGGCCCCTATCCCGGTTATCACGACTCTTCTAGGATTCAAGGTATTTGCCTGTAATTGAATGGGGATCCTGAAAACTGCAAGGATCGGTTGATGAGCGGCCAGTATCTTGTTGTGTTCCGCATACAGCAGACACTAACCAACTGGCGTGATAAATATGAATTTCCGTACTCCAGACACACAAAAAACTCACCCCATCGCCGGAGGGGCAACGGGGTGAGTTTTCGGGGATACAATCAGAGATGCTTTTCTATGTAGTCGATAGCCTGTTGCACCGTAGTGATCTTTTCGGCATCTTCATCAGGTATTTCACACTCGAATTCTTCTTCCAGTGCCATTACCAATTCTACCGTGTCAAGAGAATCGGCACCCAGGTCATCTACAAAAGAAGATTCATTGGATACTTCTTCCTTAACGCCTAATTGTTCGGCTACGATTTTTTTTACACGCTCTGCTACGTCACTCATTTTAATTTCCTCAGTTTTGTCTCTGGTATTGGTGAGTTGGGTGATTTTAATTTTTTACCCGGTTATTACAAGAACTTTCTGCTTTGAAAGTTAAGCCATATACATACCGCCGTTTACATGCAAGGTTTCGCCCGTTATATAAGCGGCCGCGTCGGAACACAAAAATGCAACGGCTCCGGCGACTTCTTCCACATTACCCAATCGTCCTAGTGGGATACTACCCAACAGTAGTCCTTTCTGCTCATCCGACAAGGCTTTGGTCATATCGGTATCTATGAAACCGGGAGCAACAGCATTGACGGTTATGTTGCGGGATCCCACTTCCCTGGCAAGGGACTTGGTGAATCCTATGATGCCTGCCTTGGCTGCTGCGTAGTTGGTTTGACCGGGATTACCAGTGGCACCGACTACGGAGGTGATGTTCACGATGCGGCCTCCTTTGGCCTTCATCATCCCTCTAAGGCACGCCTTGCTCAGTCTAAAGACAGAACTCAGGTTGGTCTGGATTATATCGTTCCATTCATCGTCCTTCATCCTTAACAACAGATTGTCTCGGGTAATGCCGGCGTTGTTGACGAGCACCGTGGCGGCCCCGTGCTGTTCATTCAGTGCGTCAATGAATGCCTCTATGGAAGCCGGATTGCTGACATCCAGTATCCAGCCCTGACCCGTGCATCCGGCTTCAGCAAAGGCTTTAGTAATGGATGCCGCACCGGCTTCGGTGGTGGCCGTTCCGTGTACCGCAAATCCATCACGCGCTAAACGCAGGGCAATGGCTTTTCCTATACCCCGGGTGGCTCCAGTGACTATGGCGATCGGTAATGTCATACGGCAAGCTCCAGTGCTTTTGCGAGAGAATCAGTATCGAACAGGGTTTCTGTTCGGGCTTCAGGCACGATACGCTTGTTGAGACCGGCCAGCACCTTGCCCGGGCCGCATTCCACGTAGCGGGTCACTCCTTGTGACTCAATATGGCGGATGACTTCAACCCAGCGCACCGAACTGTACAGTTGCTGTTCGAGTGCAACACGAATGGGGTCAGCTTCTGTGTGTGTCGACACATCGACATTGTGTACAACGGGTGCGTAGCCGACGCAAATGGCACAGCGAGCCAGATGAGGTTTGAGTAATTCTGCCGCCGGACGCATGAGCGGACTGTGAGAGGGAACACTGACAGGCAGCATGACAGCCCGCTTGGCTCCTTTTGCTTTGGATCGTTCGATAGCCCGTGCCACTGCGGGTTGATGACCGGCCACAACGACCTGACCCGGGGCATTGAAATTGGCAGCCACTACGATTTCTGTGTCGCTGGAGGCCTCGTGACATGCGGCAGTGACTTCTTCATCACCCAAGCCGAGTAATGCCGCCATGGCTCCCACACCGGGTTCCACGGCCTCCTGCATGAGCGTTCCTCTTAATGCAACCAGGGCGACGGCCTCTTCAAAACGAATGGCTTCGCTGCATACCAGCGCGGTGTATTCGCCCAAACTGTGGCCGGCCAGCCAGCCAGGACGGATAGATGTCTCCTGACACCAAACCCGCCAGGCGGCCACACCGGCAACCAGCATGGCAGGCTGTGTGTGGGAGGTCAGGTTCAAAGCCGACTCCGGGCCGTTCTGAACCAGTTCCCAAAGGTCATACCCCAGCACTTCAGACGCTGAAGCAAAGGTGGAAACGACTATCGGGTGTGCATTGGCCAATGCGGCGAGCATTCCCGTGGATTGAGAGCCTTGTCCGGGAAAGACAAAAGCCAAGGTGTGATCTATGGATGACATGATGATGGGATGGTGCTTTATCAGTATCGAACCAGGGCAGAACCCCAGACAAAACCGCCGCCGAAGGCTTCCATGAGGAGGGTTTGACCGCGCTGTATACGGCCATCCCTGACGGCTTCGTCCAGAGCCAGAGGGATTGAGGCGGCCGAAGTGTTGCCTTGCCGGTCTATCGTCACCACTACACGTTCCATGGGTAGTTTCAGTTTTTTGGCTGTTGCGGTGATGATGCGGATATTGGCCTGATGGGGTACTAGCCAGTCTATAGCTGACAAGGGCAGATCATTGGCTTCCAGTGCCTCACTGACGATATTGCCCAAGGTATTGACGGCAATCTTGAACACGTCATTGCCTTCCATCTTTAAATAACGGGTCTCAAGATTTTCGGCAGTGGCCACATGATTATTGGGCAGGTAGAGCAAGTCCTGATATTGACCATCGGCATGTATGTGGGTACTCAGCAGACCTGGGGTGTCGCTGGACTCCAGAACCACGGCCCCGGCACCATCCCCAAACAGGATGCAGGTGGATCGGTCAGACCAATCCACCACTCTGGAATATACCTCACTCCCTACCACCAATGCCTTTTTGACCATGCCCGATTTGATGTATTGGTCGGCAATGCTCAACCCGTAGATAAAACCGGAACAGGCCGCCTGTATGTCGAAGGCGGGGCAGTTGTGTGCGCCGAGACGGGATTGCAGCAGGCAGGCCGTACTGGGAAAGGTGCGGTCGGGGGTTGAGGTGGCTACGATGATGAGTTCGACCGATTCAACCGCCAGTCCTGCCGCCGTCAAAGCCTTGCGAGCAGCCTGTTCAGCCATACTGGAGGCCGTTTCATGGGCAGCAGCAATGCGACGCTGGCGAATGCCCGTGCGCTCGATAATCCAGTCATTGGAGGTATCCAGGGTTTCGGCAATCTGGTCGTTGGTGAGCACGGTCTCGGGGAGGTATCCACCGGTACCGGCAATTCGGGAATATAAAGTCACGCGGCCTTTCCTTCCGCCAGTCTTTCGGTCAAACGCTCACCAATACGGGTGGGCACTGCCTTTTCAACTTCTTTTATGGCGATGTGTATGGCATTGGCAAAAGCCAGACGATCCGCATTGCCATGGCTTTTGATGACGATGCCCGTCAAGCCCAGCAAACTGGCTCCGTTGTAACGTCTAGGATCATAATGCTGCTTGAACGCCCGCAATACCGGCAAAGCAATTAAACCGGACAAGCGAGTCCAGATGTTTTTGTCAAATTCAGACTTGAGGGAAACGCCTATCATCTTGGCCAGACCTTCCAGTGCCTTGAGGGCCACATTGCCCACAAAACCATCGGTGACGATGATGTCTACGTTGTCTGAAAAAATATCGTTCCCTTCACCAAAACCGATGAAATTGACGTGGGAATCAGCCAGAAGACGAGCGGCTTGTTTCACCTGCTCATTACCCTTGATTTCCTCCTCACCGACATTCAACAACCCCAGGCGAGGCGCGGTTTTGTCTTCTACCGCACAGACCAGTTCGTGCCCCATGATGGCAAATTGGTAGAGGTTCTGTGCCGAACAATCCACGTTGGCACCGAGATCAAGCACATACGTGTGCCCCCCCCTGGACGGCACTGTGGCAATGATGGCAGGGCGGTCTATTCCGGGTATGGTTTTGAGTACGAACTTGGCTATGGCCATCAAGGCTCCGGTGTTACCGGCACTGACACAGGCCGAAGCCACGCCTTCCTTGACCAGGTTGATGGCCACACGCATGGAAGAATCTTTCTTGCCACGCAGTGCTTTGGCCGGTGATTCGTGCATTTCGACCACCTGCGAAGCATGATGAAGAGTGAGTCGATCACCCCAATGCTCCAGGGCAGTACCCAGTTTAGACCGAACAACTGTCTCATCGCCTACGAGTATCAGGTTTAAGCCGGGATTGCGTTCCATACAATCAAGGGCGGCGGGAATCACCACGCCAGGACCATGATCGCCTCCCATGGTATCCAGGGCAATCGTCAAATTTTGGTGCATATCGCTTTTATGGGTAGAGCCCGGAATTTAAGAATAGCCGAGGGAGATGTGATGAAGTAGCCGCGATGAAGGGTGAATCTGAGAGAGGATTTCAGTCGTTGTCTTTATCTTTGGGAAGGATCACACGGCGGCCACGATAGTAGCCATCTGGACTGACGTGATGGCGCAGGTGGATTTCCTGGCTGGTTTGTTCTACCGACAGGGTGCTGGCGGTCAGGGCATCATGGGAGCGACGCATGTCGCGTTTGGAGCGGGTCTTACGGTTTTGTTGTACAGCCATTGGCTTGTTATCTCCTGAAAAATATAAGTTAAGGGGTTAAATTTTGCCTTGCAGTTGCGCCAGCACTGCAAAGGCAGAACGGGATGAATTCCGGGCACTTTCCGCCACCGATACACACACCGAATGTTGCGGGACGGGCGGGATAGCCAGCAACAATTCGTCTTCAATCAAATCACTTACTGAAACCAGTGGGTCACCCGTCAACAGGAATGGCTCCAGAGAATCAGGCAATCGAGCGGATTCATCTACCGAGGAGACGATCCCTAGCCGCAGTTCACAAGCGACCGGCCAGTCCATGGGCTCAAGGCAGCATTGGCATTCCAGTATCAGCGTGGCTTCGATGTGGCCAGAAATAACCGAATAGCGATCTTCCCGCATGAAGCTCAAATCCAGACGGACTTTGTCCTCAGGATTGAGAATCATGCCTTCAAGACGTGCCATTCTGGATAAGGAAAGCTCCCCGTGTATCCGTTTTCTTTTATCAACGAACTCCAGGGGGTCAATCAATTCGGGTAAAGTGCCAGTCATAATT
>JBPCSC010000314.1:0-1324 GCA_051007495.1 Methylococcaceae bacterium
GATAGGCTCTTTGCAATTCCGAGATATCCGCAAAAATCATCCCTGTTCCTTCTGCATCCACTCTTTCACGACTCATATAATAAAGACCCAAAACTACATCCTGAGTAGGATTGATTATGGGTTCACCGTTAGCGGGTGACAGGATGTTATTTGTTGCCATCATTAGGGAGCGTGCTTCCAGTTGGGCTTCCAAAGATAACGGAACATGTACAGCCATCTGATCACCGTCAAAATCAGCATTAAATGCTGTGCAGACTAATGGATGCAACTGTATAGCCTTGCCCTCAATAAGCATAGGTTCGAATGCCTGTATACCCAAACGGTGTAAAGTCGGTGCGCGATTAAGCATTACCGGATGTTCACGAATGACTTCATCAAGTATATCCCATACATCTGGACTTTCTTTTTCAACCATTTTTTTGGCTGCCTTTATCGTAGTTGCCAAACCACGAAACTGGAGTTTGCTAAAAATGAATGGTTTGAATAATTCCAATGCCATTTTCTTAGGCAATCCGCATTGGTGTAACCTTAGCGTTGGACCCACCACAATTACTGATCGACCGGAATAATCAACTCGTTTACCCAATAGATTCTGCCGGAATCGCCCCTGTTTCCCCTTAATCATATCCGCCAATGACTTAAGTGGGCGTTTGTTTGATCCAGTAATGGCACGTCCACGCCTACCATTATCAAGTAATGCATCAACCGCCTCTTGCAACATCCTTTTTTCGTTACGCACGATGATATCTGGTGCATTTAAATCAAGTAAACGTTTTAGCCTGTTATTACGATTTATGACTCTACGATACAGATCATTTAAATCAGATGTAGCGAAACGCCCGCCATCCAACGGAACCAAAGGCCTAAGTTCTGGAGGAAGTACTGGCAAAACTGTCAAAATCATCCATTCAGGACGGTTATTTGAAGAGATCAAGGACTCTATGGCTTTAAGCCGCTTGGTGTGTTTTTTTATTTTGGTTTCCGAATGGGTGCTGTCAATCTCTTCACGCAATCTGGTAACCTCAGACTGAAGATCCATTGTTTTAAGCATCTCGTGAATGGCTTCGGCACCCATCTTGGCGGTAAATTCATCTCCATGTTGTTGATAGGCTTGTTGAAACTCTTCCTCATTTAACAAATGCCCCCGTACAAGATTTGTCATGCCGGTTTTTATAATGACATACGATTCAAAATATAATACACGCTCAATCTCTCTTAGCGTCATATCCAACAATAAAGCAATACGAGAAGGTAATGATTTAAGAAACCATATATGTGCTACAGGACTGGCCAATTCAATATGACCCATGCGTTCCCTTCGGAA
>JBPCSC010000315.1:0-2605 GCA_051007495.1 Methylococcaceae bacterium
CGGCTTTCTTACCGATCATTTTCCGCTGGCCCAGAAATCCATCTGGGACATCAAAGGCATGTATACCCATTCTCGCCATATACCCGGGGTTGAGTTTGCCGGGTTGATACATCCAGGTTTGATTGGCTGTTTGCCCGATAAAAAACTACTGGAAACCTGGAATGAGCGCGAAACCGGCTTGATTAAAACTGACCCGGATCGGGTTCCGCCACTGGCCTGCCCCCCTTGCGCGCCCACGGCCCACATGGGGCGGTTGAAGGGAGATGCCCGTGACCAGGCCGCAGCGGAAGGTGCCCGAACCGTGCCGCCCCGTGAACACGGCGGTAACTGCGACATCAAGGATCTCTCCCGAGGTTCCCGCGTCTACTTCCCGGTATACGTGCCGGGCGGCGGTTTATCGATGGGCGACCTGCATTTCAGCCAGGGCGACGGTGAAATCACCTTCTGCGGTGCCATCGAAATGGCCGGCTGGCTGCATCTCAGGGTTGAAGTCATCAAAGATGGCGTAGCGAAATACGGCATCAAAAACCCTATATTCAAGCCCAGCCCTATGACACCCAATTACAACGACTATTTGATCTTCGAGGGTATTTCCGTAGACGAATGGGGTAAGCAGCATTATCTCGATGTACATATCGCCTACCGTCAGGCCTGTCTCAATGCCATCGAATATCTGACCAAATTCGGGTACACCAAGGCTCAAGCCTACTCCATTCTGGGTACAGCCCCGGTACAAGGTCATATCAGCGGGGTCGTGGATATCCCCAACGCCTGCGCTACCCTGTGGTTGCCGACCGAAATATTCGATTTCGACATACGCCCGAACGCCAACGGCCCGGTGAAGTTCGTCAGCGGCGGGGTGGATATTCCCGTATCGCCCGATCTCGTTTAAGAGAGGAACGCCCCGATGCCGATTTATGAGTACGATTGTTCCAGGTGCGGAGACTTCACCGCCCTAAGGCCTATGGCCGAGTTTCGTGCCGCACAGCCATGTCCGTCCTGTGGTGTGCTGGCCCCTCGGGTGCTGCTCAACGCCCCCGGACTGCCCGTGTTGTCTACCGAAATGCGCCGCAGCCATGCCCTCAACGAGCGCAGTGCTCATGAGCCTCGGCATTCGTCGGCGGCTGAACGGGCCTCCAGTGGCCACGGTTCAGGCTGTGCCTGTTGCAAGCCGGGCGCGAAATCGGCTCGGGTTCAGCAGGGCGTCACCGGAGCCAAAAGCTTTCCTGGGCAACGTCCCTGGATGATTTCACACTAACCTACTCTGATAGGGGCGCGACTCGCCGCGCCCCTCCCCCCACATTTAGCCCAGTCGATTCGACAAGCACTCCAGACGCTCTGTGGTACCCACATCCAGCCAAAACCCTGGGTAGAATTCTCCGGTTACCTGTCCTACGCTCATGGCGTGCCGAAGCAGCGGTGCCAAAGGAAACCGGCCTGGCTGACAACTTGCGAATAACTGCGGTCGATATACCCCGATCCCACTGAAGGTGAGTCGGGGTTCTCCCTCATCCATAACCTGCCCGGCGTTCAGGCAAAAATCACCCTCCGTATGGTGGGAAGGGTTGCCGACCAACACCAGATGCGCCCATCCGTCCGGCGATGTAGGCAGACGGTGGAAGGGATAATCTGAGGCGATGTCTCCATTTATCACCAAAAACGGTTCATCACCGAGCAACGGCAACGCTTGAAAAATCCCGCCTCCGGTTTCCAGGGCATTTTGCTCTCTCGAATAACTCAAGCGAACACCCAAAGCCTGACCATCTCCCAGACGCGCTTCTATCTGCTCCCCCAGCCAAGCGGTGTTGATGACGAACTCGCTAAACCCGGATTGACGCAGCACGCTTATCGTGTGTTCGATCAAAGGCCGCCCCGCCACTTCGAGCAAAGGTTTTGGGGTGTGGTCGGTCAAAGGGCGCATTCGCTCGCCACGCCCGGCGGCCAGTATCATCACCTTCATGGCAGCACCGCCGGTAGTCGGTGATAGATGCGGTCTTCCAGAAACCGACCGAAATCTGCCAGTTCGGGGTAGGCGGTCGTTACCATGGTGACATAAGACAACGTGCGCGGAATGTCCGCCAGATAGCCCGGTTTGTGGTCTCTTTGTTGTAATCGAGCAAAAATCCCGACCGCTTTAAGATGACGCTGCATACCCATGAGGTCGAATTTCCGGCGGAATGCTTCGGCAGAGGCAGAACCAGACACGTTGCCGTCAAGAAGGCGGATACGAAAAGCCTCCAGCCAGGCATCGACCTGCTTTTCCGGCCATAACAAATAACAATCACGCAGCAGCGAGACTGCATCGTAGGTTAAGGGACCTAGAACGGCATCTTGAAAATCCAGCACGCCAGGACTGGTAACACCCGTCACCATCAAGTTGCGGGAATGAAAATCCCTATGGACAAACACCACGGTTTGATCCAGTGCCTCCAGAACCAGACGCTCCGAAACACTGGCCCACAACGCTTCTTCCACCCTGTTCAGTCGCAGATTCAGCAAACCCTCCATAAACCACTCGCGGAAAATATGCAGTTCGCGCCGCAGTAAGGCTTCAGTGTAAAGGGGTAATTCAGGGTGGTCTTCGGGCAGAATTTGAGCCTGCATA
>JBPCSC010000316.1:0-2144 GCA_051007495.1 Methylococcaceae bacterium
ATTGGATTGACCACATTACCGGGTTGAACTGTGCCACCTATCACTTCGGGTAGCAGCGGGGTAAACAGAAAATTGGAGTGCTCATGCAGCAGGCTGATTTTGACTCGGGTGTAAGCGCCCACCAGTTTTTCAATCTTCTTGGCTGCGCTCAAAGCCGCAGGCCCTCCGCCTATGATGACTATTTCAGCGGCTTGATCTACGGGTTCGGGTTTACGCCAATGGCCGGCAGAATTGATGAAGCAGGACAACATCACCCCGTAGAACAGGATATGTTCGGTCAGGGTTTCAGGTAACAGTGAGGCGAAGAAGGCAAACGCGAACAATAAAAACAGCGAGAGTGGACGTAGCAAAATGCCCGCAATCATCAAAAGGCCGGCAGATACTTCAACCAAAGCCATGAACAGGGAAAATGCTTCGGGAGCGGCTGAAAGCAGCGGAACCTGATACATCGTGATGATCCCGATGGCCAGATTGGGCTGCAAGATTTTGAAGGTCACCCCCAGGTACAGCATGGTAAACCCCGTCAGGATACGCATGATGGCTTGAGCGCGACACCGTGGCTGCGCCGCCAGCCAGTCTTGAATGCCTTGTAGGGGTGCTGGGGTAGGCAAGGGCAGATAGTGTCGCCCCGGGCCTTGCAACAATAGATATAAGGAAGATCCCAGTATGGCACCACCATAAGCCAGAAATCCCAGGCCAAACAGCCAACCGGCCAGAAGACCGAACAACATCAACAGAATGGCGCAGAAACGCACATAAATCCCGAAGAGGATGGACAACCCCAGCAATACTTCAAACCAGCGTAACCAGGCCCAACCCGGATCCAGTAGTCGCAGTTCCAGATCAGGTGCAAACAGGGTGGGAGAACTGAGCAGTTCAACCCCAGTGCGTGGCTCCAATCCAAAGGCCGATGAGATCATCATCCACGCCAAACACACCCGCAGTATTCGGGGTACGTGATCACCATAAGAGGCCAGCCGGGCTTGTAAATCAGGGAACAGTTCACGGGCACCGGTAAATCCCAGGCGGATCCAGCCCAGGATGAACAGCATGAACATTGAGATCATCGCTACATTGGTGAACGAGAATTCGGTGTAAAGCGACGGTTTTGGCAGAGCATTTAACTGGGTGATTTGTTCGGGAGTCAAAACCCAGCGTTCGTGTGCGTTGGCAATGGCAGGAAAAATCAGCATCAGGCAACCCACAAGAGTGGTTCGCTGCAATACGGTGTAAGCAAAGGGTTTGTACGTGTTCATTCCTCATCCTCAGCAGTCCCTCTGTCACCTGAAGCAGGCCGGGGCTGCACTGATCGTTGTACGGTCATGTTGTTATGTTTCCCGGGACGAACACCACGCTTTACTGTGAAGCATTAAGCGTCAGTGTTTAACGAAAAAAAATTATTCGTTTACCGGAAGGGGTAATCTATCACAAAGATTGGCGGGATGAGGGCAAGCTATAGACTGACTGAGGCGTAGGTATGAGCGAAGAAAACAACCCCCTGTATTTCTCACTGGCAAAATCGACTTTAGGCCATACTGCTTTAGCGTATGCCGTAGAGGGCGTGTGTTTGGTGGTGCTGGGAGAGGAGGAGGGTTCGGTGCGGGAGCGACTGAGGCGGTTAATCGCGGTGGGTTATGAATACGCGCTGGAAGTTGACGTAGGCGACTGGCATCAGGCGCTGCTGGAGTGGATAGAATCACCGCGATCACGTCTGGATTTACCACTTAATTTGACGGGCACTGCGTTTCAGAAACGGGTATGGCGTGTTCTACAGACGATACCGCCGGGAGAGACGCGGAGTTATAGCGACATTGCTCAGAGCCTGGATAATCCCAAAGCCAGTCGTGCCGTGGCGGGGGCATGTGCCGCCAACCGGTGGGCTTTGGTGATTCCCTGTCACCGGGTGATCTGCCGTGATGGCAGCCTTTCGGGATTTCGTTGGGGTGATACCTGGAAACAGGGTTTGCTGGAACGGGAAGCGGGGTAAGGGTGGCACCACGCTTTGGTGATGTCACCCTTGGGGAGGAAAGATTACCGGCTTTTATTTGTGAATTGGCCGTACAGGGTTTGTAGCCAGGCCAGACTCAGGTTGAATGCATGGCGACTCCGTACCCATAAATATTCTAAAACTTCACGTTGAGTCA
>JBPCSC010000317.1:0-1466 GCA_051007495.1 Methylococcaceae bacterium
ACGGATACCTGCCGTCCAATCCCAAAGAATCACAAAACTGGCTGGACACAGCTATAAAACAATTTCCTGAGGATCTCGAGATTCTGGCCAGAGCCATGTATGCGGCCTCCGAACGCAAAGCCTTCAAGAAAGCCGCCGGCTACGCTCAATCCATACTGAACATTGATTCACTCAACAGCCAAGCCCGCAACTTTCTGATTGAAGCGCATTTAGGTCACGCAAGGAAAAAAATCAAAGCCGATCGCCTTGATCATGCGGAACAGGAAATCATCATCGCCCGCGCACTGGATACCAATCAGCGCAACAGCCCTATTGTTTTTCTGCAGGCACTTGTATTTCATCTCCAGAATAATATGGAGCAATCTTCCTCCCTGCTGAAGGAGGGATTAAGCAAGGAAGGTAATCCATTATGTGCAGAACTCGGCATCATCATGGAGCGGTTTGAAATCAATCAGCCAAAGAGGGGAAAAGCGAAATACCCCGGTTTTATCGACCTGAAAAAACATCAGCCCGAACGCAGCGAACTCATAAACCTGGCCCGGAAAATCAACACCACCAACAAAAGCCTTAAATCATCCCTGAGCAAGGCACTGGAGGTATTACGTCCCACGCTTATACGCGGTATTAAATCGGTTCAATTAACCCTGGATGAATTCATCGGTATATGTGAGGCCCTGTTAAACCTGGGGGAATATGACCTATTAAAGGCCCTGTCTGCCTGCTACAAAACCCCGGAAGGCCAGGCTGAAGCGGCCATCATTTCTTTCTATGCCATTATTGCAAAGTGCAAAGGCGATCCGTCACGCCTGGGCATGATGGATCTAATGCATCTACATTCCCTACAGTCGCAGGCAAAAAAAGCAAAGGATAATCACTCGATAAAGCGCATCAATCAATTTATAGGCCGGTATCTTTCCCAATCCGGAAAACTGTCTGATGAACCCGATGATGATGATGACGACGACGATTATTCTAACGTATGGGATGAGGTCAATGAGGAAACCGAAAGTTTCGATGATTCCACAGCCTCTTCCGAAATGGATCTGGAGGAAAAGAATTCATTGATTCAGGAAATAAACACCCTGTCCACTCTTTCCGACCGGGATTTACTGGCCTTTCTGAGCAAGATTTATGCAAAGAATTCACTACGCAATCTCAGTCGTGAACGACTCAATAGCGTGTATGTGGATTATCTGATGGAAAAATACGACATCACGGCATCAGAACTGGTGCAACTGATGGGATAACACGGCACATTTACCTTTAATATTGATACCCATGAAAACTCCTTTCGAGATACTTGAAATTGATGTAGAGGCTGATGATGAAACCATCAAAAAGGCCTACCTCAGAAAAGTCCGCCAACACCCGCCCGAGCGGGACAGTGCTGCATTTCAGACCATCCGGGATGCTTATGAAGCCGTTAAAACCCGGCAGGATAAAATCCGCCATACCTTGTTTAATAA
>JBPCSC010000318.1:0-3860 GCA_051007495.1 Methylococcaceae bacterium
GACGGTATGACGATAGGGGTTTGGGGGGCGTAAGTATGGGTATTATTTTGTTAAGCGCGACATACTGCTAACCGCAACGGCATCCTGTAAAGCCTGTAGCGCGTTCGCATCGGCCAGACGGTGATCATGGCCTACGCGAATAAGCAAGGATTCATCTAAACCGCTTTGCTGAAGCAGATCCACGCTGTCTTGATAAGGTACAACCTCATCATCCAGAGCATGCAGAATAAGGGTTTCGGGTTTTACTCTGGTAGTGCATCCAAAGCGTTTCCAGGCCGGACATAACAATACCAGAGGTACGGACTCGCTTTTAATGCCCATGGCAATTGCTCCACCCCGACTGGAACCCACAATGACTGCTGGCCGGTGTTGTTCGTAAGCCATTTGAGCAGTGCGCAAGGCCTGTTCAAAGTCATCATCCGGCAGAACAGGTTGAATAACCGTGTACCCAGCCTGTTCCAGGTGGGTCGGTTTGACACCACCCGGAACCGAATACCAACCGTGTAGATAGAGGATATTCATGCGGCCTTGGGATTAAACCCCGTTGGGGAAATCGTAGCTGTAGTGTTTCAACAGCGGTTTGATTACCTGCCAGTTACTGTCGAGACCGGCGTGAAAAGATACCAGATCGCCCGGTTTAATGTGTACGGGTTCTCCTCCTTTTGGAGTAACAATAATTTCCCCTTCCAGCACGTAGGCGACTTCGGTTTCGTCAAAATCAATTGTAAATTCGGAAATTTCCTTGTCCCATTTAGGCCAGGTAGATACTTTAAGTTGATTAAGACGCTCTTCGCCGGGATTGTGTTCTACTGTGATAGTGCTCATGTTGTATCTCAATGGTCTTTTGATGTAAAGGGTGATTCCGTTCATGTCGGTCATGTTCCTTATGTGGGTGGATTATATACGCCCAAATTATCCTGACAAGACGAATTAACTGACGGCTATTCCCGGGGTGTTTTGCCCCTGGTGGCCCTGGTCGTTTTTATGGCGTATATTTTGTAGGTGTTCACCATCAAGCTGATAAGCCTTTGCGAACCCTTTTACATAAGTGGCAGTTTCGGGGATGAGGCAGAATAAATGAAAATCTTTCAAGCCTTTCAGCATTTCCATGGTCGAACCGCGTTGTGCCATGAACAGGGAAATGATTTCATTCCAGAAGGCTGAGTTTCGGTCTATACGTTCAACCCGACACTGACAACTTAAACGGCGACGGGCAAACAGGTTATCGGTCTGGTGTTCATCTTCGATAAACAACACGCTGGCTTTGGGGTTTACGATTAAATTTCGGGTGTGTTGGGCCAGTTCGCTGAGATACAGGTAATATCGTCCTGATTCATCAAGAATGTATACCCCATAACTGGCGTGAGGCATTCCGGACTGGTCGGCACTGGCCAATAACAGGGAAGAAAACTGATTGCGAAAGGCCAACGCTTCTGCCTGTATCGTCTGCAAGGGGTTTATAGTGGGTTCATTCATGTGTGTTCTGTCGCTTATACCGCTACTTCGGCTGTAATGGGTGGATGCGGGTCATAACCCATTATATCCATGTCATCAATACTATAATCAAACAAACTGGCGGGCTTGCGTTTCAGATGAAGCCTGGGCAATGGCCTCGGGGTGCGTTCGAGTTGAATCCGGGCTTGTTCCAGATGATTGGAATAGATATGCACATCACCGCCAAACCAGACGATTTCTCCAGGGGTGTACCCGCATTGTTCAGCCAGTAAATGAGTCAGCAAAGCCAGATTGGCGATATTCCAGCTTAAGCCTAAAAACGCATCGGCGGAGCGCTGCATCAGTGCGGCGGAAAGGGTTCCGGTTTCCTGGGAGACAAAAAACTGGTAGGTCTTGTGGCAGGGCGGTAATGCCATGTGCTCCAGTTCGGCTACATTCCAGCCTTCAAATAATAATCTCCTTGATGCAGGCTGGGTTTTGAGGGCGTGTATGAGTTGTGCGATCTGGTCAATGGAACCTCCATGACCATCCGGCCAATGCCGCCATTGATATCCGTATACCGGGCCTAAATCACCCCAATGTTCAGCAAAACCCGCATCTTCCAGTATGCGTAATTCAAACTCATGTTTGCTGATGACATGACCGGTCTCATTGCGGTATCGCTGCAAGGGCCAGTCTGACCAGATATGTACGTTTTGTTCCAGTAACGGGCGGATATTTCTCCCACCTGACAACATCCACAGCATTTCCTTGAAGGCAGTTTTCCAGTATATCCGTTTGGTGGTTATTAGTGGAAAACCCTGCCCAAGATCAAACCGCAAAGTATATCCAAATAATGAGCGCGTACCTACGCCGGTTCGGTCCATTCGGTATTCACCGATGGTGACAAGATCACGCAGCAGTTTCAGGTATTGATGTTCAGGGTGATTCATGACTGACAGACGGGCTATTATTTCGGTAGGCCAATAGGAGCATGAAAGCACCGAGTAGTATCATCGGCATGCTCAATACCTGGCCCATCGTAAGCCAGTCAAAGGCCAGATAACCTATATGGGCATCCGGCAGGCGGACAAATTCGACTATAAACCGAAATACCCCATACAAGAGTATGAATAAAGCGGTTAAAGCCATGCGCGGCGGGTTTAGCCGACCCAATAAATGTATGGCCAGCATCAATACCATGCCTTCTAGTACTGCTTCGTACAGTTGCGAGGGGTGACGCGGTTCAGGCCCGCCATTGGGGAATACCATGGCCCAGGGTACATCGGTGGGTTTTCCCCAGAGTTCACCGTTAATAAAATTGCCTATGCGCCCGGTAAAAAGGCCTATGGGTACATAAGCGGCCAGGAAATCCGTCAGCATGAAAAACGGTATTTTCTGGAGTTTGCCAAATAACCACACGCCGGTTAATCCGCCGAGTAATCCACCATGAAAAGCCATGCCGCCTTCCCATACCCTGAATATAACCATTGGGTCTGCCACAAAGGTGGAGAAATTATAAAAGAAGATATAACCCAATCGACCGCCTATAACCAGGCCCATGGCGGCGTAAAATATAAGATCTTCCACTTGGGCGGGTGTCCAGGGTAAGGCTTCACGTTGGGTTTTTCTTTTGGCCAGAAACCAGGCCAAAGCGATGCCTATAACATACATCAGGCCATACCAATGTACTTTCAGAGTACCCACGCTGATGGCTACGGGGTCTATATTGGGATAAGGCAGCATAGCGGTTATGTCTCAGTGGTAAAGGGGCAGATGAAAGGGCTTGCCCGGTTGATACTGGCGCAAGCCCTTTCATGATGCAGGCTGAAGTGTGGCGTGTGTGGTTTTAGTATTAGAGCGGCTTGGGGATAAACCCATTAACCGTTAATGCCATGAGCGTAATCCCACCAATGACGGGATTTATCTCCAAAAACAAGAAAGTAAGGATTGAGCAATGAGTCTTTAGTGTTATAGGTGAGGGGGTGTCCGTGCAGGTTGGTAAGCAGGCCACCGGCTTCGCACACCACTGCATGAGCAGCGGCGGTGTCCCATTCTGAAGTCAGGCCTATGCGCGGGTAGATGTCGGCACTGCCGTCAGCCACCAGACACAATTTGAGGGAACTGCCGATGGCAAGCAAATCGTGTTCTCCCAGGCGGCCAAGATAAAGGCCCATCTCATCGGTTTGATGGGAACGACTGCCCACTACCCGCAAGCGAGAGGGTGCGTGAGGTGTGACGTGTATGGTGCTAGGCGTGTCAGCACCGGTTTGTCGGTAGGCCCCGCAGCCTTCCGCCGCGAAATAGCACAGGGATTTAGCCGGTGCATACACAACGCCCAGCACCGGTTTATGCTGGTGTATCAAGGCCACATTGACGGTGAATTCACCGTTACGTTTGACAAATTCTTTGGTGCCATCAAGGGG
>JBPCSC010000319.1:0-3728 GCA_051007495.1 Methylococcaceae bacterium
TCAGACCGCTGGGGATTCGCCGTTCAGGAGCTTTTGCAATTCGCCCTGCTGGAACAATTCGATCATGATGTCAGAACCTCCAACCAGTTCCCCGCGCACATACAACTGGGGGAAAGTAGGCCATTGGGAATAAATTTTCAGGTTTTCCCGCAACTCGGGGTCCTCGAAAATATTGATGTAGGCGTAATCGACCCCACAATTTTCGAGTATCTGCACGGCTTTTGCGGAAAATCCGCACTGTGGAAAAGACGGCGATCCTTTCATGTATAGGATTACGGTATGGTCTGCCAGTTGTTTCTGGATACGTTCAATGACTTCCATAAGGGTTCTCGCGGGTTAGTGGGTGGTAGAGTTATTGCTAATTGGATTCCGCAACAGAATTGTGAATGGCGTGCGCACTTTGCACTCTGTTGGATGAATCCGCTACCCTGTGTTACAGGTTGGAGCTAAATCTATCAGACTTTCCCCAGGGTAGAAACCACAATGATTAAGCCCCGTGTCACGCTGACCGGGGCATACACAACCTAGAGGTTACTCAATACTATGCATACAATCACACTCATCCCCGGCGACGGTATCGGTCCTGCCATCATGGAGGCCTCTGTTCAGGTCATTGAAGCAACTGGCGTCAAGATCGAATGGGATAGACAATTTGCCGGGATGGCCGCAGTGGACAAATACGCTAATCCCCTGCCTGATGCCACTCTTGAATCCATTAAGCGAAATCGCCTTTGCTACAAGGGTCCTTTGACTACACCGGTCGGCGGCGGATTTCGCAGCATCAACGTGACCTTACGCCAGGAGTTCAACCTGTACGCCAATGTCCGTCCTGCCCTGTCTTTTGAAGGCACGGACACGGCCTTCAAAAATGTGAACATGGTCACTGTTCGCGAAAACACCGAGGGGCTTTATGCCGGAATCGAGCACTTTATAAAAGTCGATGAGGAGAAAATCGCCGCCGAGAGCGTAGCCATCATCACCCGAAAAGGCTCCGAACGTATTATTGAATATGCCTTTGAGTATGCCCGCAAGGCACAGCGCAAGAAGGTCACTTTGGTTCACAAGGCCAACATCCTCAAATGCACCTCCGGGTTGTTTCTGGAAATTGGCCGCGACATTGCCAAAAAATACCCTGACATTGAGTTCGACGATAAAATTGTTGATGCCTGTGCCATGCGGATGGTGATGGATCCCTCAGAATTCGATGTGCTGGTCACGACCAATTTGTTCGGAGACATCCTGTCCGATCTGGCCGCTGGCCTGATAGGTGGGCTAGGCTTGACCGCAGGAGCCAACATCGGCACAAGCGCGGCACTATTTGAAGCAGTACACGGCAGTGCGCCTGACATCGCCGACAAGGGCATAGCCAATCCCACTGCCACTATCATGGCGGGTGCCATGATGCTGGAGCATCTGGGTGAAGTGGCGGCGGCGCGGAAAGTTGAGCGGGCCGTTCGGGCGGTTATCAAAAGTGGTGATCGGGTTACGCCCGACCTCAAAAAAGGTTCACCTTATGGCACCAAAGACATCGCGCAAGCCATTATTGAGCAGGTTTTGGCAGACGACCAACCGTAAATCTGATACGGTGAAATACTCGGCACTCTTCCTTTTGCACCATTTCGATTCACGCAAATGTTGCAGAAGGGGGTAACAATATAGTGAGCAGGCAGGAGAGGGATACCAGGCTGGTACTGAACCCTCTCCCCCGTCCCTTCCCGTTTATGGGCATTAGCTATTACACCCATTTCTTAGAATTTCCACATGGCAATCTCTCTCACGCGCATTCATGCCAATGAACTTCCCGTAAACAAACCGCTGACTTTCCCGGTCTTTGCCAAATCGGGACGACTCTTGCTCGCCAAGGGATGTGTGTTTCCGGCCAATCTGGCCGAGGATCTATTGCAGGTAGGGTTGTACCGAGTCAGCGACGACTCCGTATTGGATACCGATATCCTCTTGGGTGACGATTCCGGCAATCAGGAACTGACTGGCTTGACCGCCAATGTAGAAAGTATGCAGTTTTCGTTTCTGGAAGCGGGTTGCGGCGAAAAAACCAGTTCGCACGTCGATTATATCGGCACGATACCCGGAGTCAGCCTGATTACCAGCCTGCCTCAGCGCTCCGGTCGGGTGATCAACCTGGGCATAGGGCAGTTGGTGTCGGTTAGAGTTTGTACGGGCCGTTTCATACACGGGTTCAGTACCCAGGTCATTTGCTTCTACAAATTTCCCCAACCACACGTGCACATCGAATTTCCTGCCCATTTCAAAACCATGGTGCTCAGGCATTCGGAGCGCGTAAAAATCAGGCTGCTGGCCTTGTTGAAAACCAGTGACGGGACGGCCATGCCGGTTTCGATAGTGGAACTCAGCGGATCAGGCGCAGCGTTTGTCAGCGAATTCAGCATCGGTTCGGTCGGCGATAAGATCACGCTCAGCTTCAACCTGACGCTCAGTTCGAGTGAGGCGATTCATCCCTTTTCGGTTGAGGGTGTCATCCGTCAGGCCAGGGCCATCCGAACCAAAAAAACGTACCGCTTCGGGGTGCAATTCCCTAACCTGACCGATGAACAAAAACTGATCATGCAGGCGTGCATCTACGAAAACCTGTAGACGCATCGCTGTCCTAACCGCCTACACTACTTCCAGCATACGTTCCAGGGTGATTCGGGCCGGGGTCGCATCCTCAGCAGGCACCTGAATCCGGTTTACCACGCATCCTTCTACCAGGTTTTCCAACACCCATAACAGATGCTGTGGGTCGGTGCGGAACATGGTCGAGCACATACAAATGGTGGGCGACAGGAAATGCACCTGCTTGCCCTCAGATTTAACTTCCTGCGCAAGACGATTGACCAGATTGAGTTCGGTGCCCACCAGCCAGCGGGTATGGGCCGGTGCTTCGCGCACCGTACGCAGTATGTATTCGGTAGAACCTATGAAATCCGCTTTACGGCATACCTCGAAGCTGCACTCAGGATGCACGATGACCTGCGTGTCGGGGTGTTGATGCTTGAATCGGTCGATGTGCTGAGGCTGGAACATCTGATGTACCGAACAAAACCCTTTCCACAGAATAATTTTCGCCCGACGTAGTTCATCCTCAGTGAGACCTCCCATGGGTTTGGCGTAATCCCAGGTCACCATTTCATCCATGGGAATCCCCATCAGATAACCGGTGTTGCGTCCTAAATGCTGGTCAGGAAAGAACAGCACCTTCTCGCGTCGTTCAAAGCTCCATTCCAGAATTTTTTGAGCATTGCTGGACGTACACACAATGCCACCATGCCGTCCACAAAAAGCCTTGAGATCGGCCGCCGAGTTGATGTAAGTCACCGGTGTGACGGTTTGGTCAGGATCCAAATGTTGTGATAACTCTTGCCAACACCGCTCCACACTGACGTGATTGGCCATGTCGGCCATGGAACAACCGGCCGCGAGATCGGGCAGTATTGCAATCTGCTCAGGACGGGACAGAATATCCGCCACTTCTGCCATGAAATGGACACCGCAAAACACGATGTACTCGGCCTCGGATTGGGCCGCCAGTCGAGATAACTTAAGCGAATCACCAGAGAAATCAGCGTGGCGAAACACTTCGTCACGCTGGTAATGATGGCCTAGAATCACGCACCGACCCTTCAAGCTGCCTTTGGCGGTTTCGATTCGGTCGGCACATTCCTGGTCATCCAGCAGGGCGTATTGTTCAAATGTGAGGGAGGTAGGTG
>JBPCSC010000320.1:0-2334 GCA_051007495.1 Methylococcaceae bacterium
CTACATCGCCTCCAATATCGCCCGTTTAACCGAATCCAGGCTGGCTTCCACGGTAACCGGTTTTTTGGTGCATTGGGCTATGGCGGTGTCAGGGTCTTTAAGTCCCATGCCGGTAAGGGTACAGACTACGGTGCTGCCTTCGGGTATTTTTCCGGTTTTGATATCGTCGAGTGCGCCGGCCAGTGAGGCGGCCGAAGCGGGTTCACAGAATACCCCTTCCTGTTCGGCCAGATATTTTTGGGCAGCGAGTATGTCGGCATCGCTGTACGCAGCAAACCAGCCTTTTGATTGCTCCCGTACAATCCAGGCTTTATCCCAGGATTGAGGATGCCCGATACGTATCGCCGTGGCAATGGTTTCAGGGTTGTCGATCATTTTGTTATGAACGAACGGGGCGGAACCCGCCGCCTGATAGCCACACATGACCGGGCGGTTTTGGGTGATGGGGGCATGAGTTTCAGTACCCAGCGCGTATTCACTATACCCTTTCCAGTAGGCCGTGATATTGCCGGCATTACCCACCGGTAAACAATGATAATCCGGGGCACGGCCCAGTTCGTCGACTATCTCAAAGGCAGCGGTTTTCTGGCCCTCGATACGAAAAGGATTGATTGAATTCACTATCGTGACCGGAGCGTGATCAGCCACTTCCTTGACCAGTTGCATACCGGCATCGAAATTACCCTTGATCTGAATAATCACTGCGCCATACATCATGGCCTGGGCCAGTTTACCCAGGGCAATCTTGCCATCAGGTATCAATACAAAAGCAGTAATACCGGCCCGCACGGCATAAGCCGCTGCCGCTGCCGAAGTATTTCCGGTGGACGCACAGATAATAGCCTGGCTGCCCTCCTCTACCGCTTTGGTGACGGCCATGGTCATGCCCCTGTCCTTAAACGAACCGGTAGGATTAAGCCCCTCGAACTTGACATAAATATCGACATTCTTTCCGGTAAGTGCCGGAATGTTGACCAGTTGTATTAAAGGGGTATTGCCTTCGCCCAGGCTAATCACACGGGTGTTATCCGATACGGGCAGCCGGTCGCGGTAGTTTTCAATAAGTCCGGTATATCTTTTAGATGCAGTCATGGTTGTTCGAGGGTATTATCAAATTAAACAATGTATCAGGTTTTGCGTATGTCATCGCGGAACTGATCCAGCCAGATCACTTCATTGGCATAGGATTGCAAATCCGCAGATACGCTGTCTTCAAAACCGCTCAGCCAGAATTCCTTGTGCAGTTCTTCCTTGACATAAGCGATGGCATCTTCAAAATCTCCATCGCCTGCGCTGAGTATCAGGCGATCATAAACATTCTGGGTAGCCAGTTTGATAATCAGGGTGGCAATACCCACGTCCACGCCTTTTTGTACATCACGGTCAAAGCCGTGTGCGCATTTGGGACATTTATTATGCAGGGTTTTGAGTTTATACAGCTTGACCCGCATTTTGGGGCCACGGGGTGCGGCCGTTTTCAGCCAGGTATGAAAGGCATTTTGCTGGTCGGTCAAAGGACTGGGCGTGGAGTTAAGGTAATAACTTTCAAGGAAAACCTCACCGGCCTCCCGTTCCAGTACGTTTTTGAGTCGCAAATAATCAAACGAGTCCGGTGCGGCTTTCATGAGATAGGCCGCATCAACAATCCAGACGATATTCAAAATAATCTCCCGATATAACTATCTAGTGGTAAATAAAATCTAATCAGTGCATCCTCGTCGTTAGTCCGTTAAGCGGTTAAACGGCGTTCCGTGCAAGGGATTACCCCAAGGTTTCAACGCGTATCCGCTTAATGGAGCCATGCAGTGCAGCCAGGGATTCAATATGGCGTATGGCTGTGTTCATGTCCTTTTCCCGCACACGCTGGGTCAGGAGTATGATCGGTAAACAGGTTTCACCTGCCTGTGATTCCTTCTGCATTATGGCTTCGATACTTATGTTTTGATCGGCCAGAATGCGGGTCACGTCGGCCAATACCCCAGGTTTATCCTCGGCCAAAAGGCGTAGATAATAGGCACTGGTGATGTCTTCC
Source organism: Methylococcaceae bacterium (assembly GCA_051007495.1). GTDB lineage: Bacteria > Pseudomonadota > Gammaproteobacteria > Methylococcales > Methylococcaceae > CAIVXW01. Next base: position 2,033 of record JBPCSC010000320.1, read on the forward strand.
AGCGGCAATACCGGAATATCGGCTATGGCTGAGGGCTGAAACGCCAGATGTGGAACCCGGTTTTCCGGGTCGGAGGTCAGGGCGCGAGTGACATCAACGAGATCGGCCACCACAGATGAGGCGGTGGGTTCAGCCCCCGCACCCGCACCATAAAACAGCGTAGGCCCGACTGCATCTCCTTTCACCACCACCGCATTCATGACCCCATCGACGTTGGCGATCAAGCGACGTTCAGGAATTAAAGCAGGATGTACCCGCAACTCTATGCCTTCAGGATTCCGGCGGGCGATGCCCAACAATTT
>JBPCSC010000321.1:0-13160 GCA_051007495.1 Methylococcaceae bacterium
TGGCTGCTGAACACGGACAAGGGTTCATAATTTTCGATGAAGCGCATCATCTTCTGCTTTTCATCCGAAGTCACTGCGCCATCCGCCAGGGCCATCAACACAGAACCACCCACAGCCGCGTTAAGGAAATCACGGTTCTTGAATTTGAGTGCCTCGGTTTTGAGTTCGCCCGCCTTTTGTTTGAGTGTGTTGAAAAAATCCTGAAAACTCATGGTTATTACCTTTAGGTTGTGGTTTGTAAGAAGTTGAATGAGAGACCTATCAAAGATGCGCGACAATCTGGGGGAGTAGCTGGTCAAAGGTTCTGCCCTGGCCGGCCTCGCCTATGGCGTGCATCTTCCACTCGTCGTTGTGTCGGTAAATCTTGGCCATAATCATGGCCGTATGCTGACCTTGGCAGCTTAGGTCATAGCGGGCAATCTCCGATTGATTGCTCGCGTTGACAATACGGCAGAACGCATTCTGCACACGAGAAAAATCCTGACCGGTGTAATTGCTGACCGTGAACACCAGGCTTTTCGCCAGCACCGGAACGGCAGGCAGGTTGACGATGATCTGCTCGTCATCCCCCTCGCCTTCTCCTGTGCGGTTGTCGCCGGTGTGGCGGATGCTGCCATCCTGGCTGATCAGTTGCCTGAACCAAACCACATCCAGTGGGTTACCCTGCTCATCAAACAAGATACAAGACGCATCAAGGTCGATGTCTTCACTGTCTCCGCCCCCGAACAGACCGCCGAGAAAACCCCGTGCGGCCGGTTTGCTGGAGTCCCAGCCCAGCCCCATCAAAATACGGGACAGGCTGCCGCCGGCCTCCTTTTCCAAGGATATTTTTTGCCCTTTCTGTAAGTTCACGCCCATAAGTTGTAGCACCTCTTTGTGAAATGATTAGGTTGAGGGAATGGTTGTCTGCCGGTACTCATTCTATCAGCAGGTTGACCATGATCTGATGATAGATACTGGCCAGGGTTTCTGGTTCTTCCACCGCAATACATTCGTCAATCTTGTGAATGGAAGCATTGAGCGGGCCCAACTCCACGACTTCAGCACCCGTTGGAGCCACGAATCGTCCGTCGGAGGTTCCGCCGCCGGTATCCAGTCGTGCGGTATGGCCTTGTATCAGTCGTAAAGCATCCTGAGTGGCCTTGATGAGGGTGGTTTGAGTCGTCAGGAATGGCCCACCGGAGGATCGCCATTCCAGCTCATAAGTTATCCCGTGCCGGTCAAGCATGGACTCAACCCGTTGCCGGATCTCAGTCTCGGTTATGGCCGTGGAGTAACGAAAATTGAACACCAGATCCAGTTGCCCGGGTATGACATTATCGGCCCCGGTACCTGCATGAATGTTGGATGCCTGAAACGAGGTAGGCGGGAAAAAGTGATTGCCCTCGTCCCAGGTTTCAGTACACAACTCTGCCAACACCGGAGCCAGCCTGTGGATGGGGTTGTCTGCGCGGTCGGGATAGGCTACATGGCCCTGAACCCCACAAACCCGTAAGGTCGCGCTCAAAGAGCCACGCCGCCCCACCCGAATCACGTCTCCGGTGCTGGCCGTGCTGGAGGGTTCTCCCACCAGACACCAGTCGATTTTCTCCCCCCGGGCAGCAAATGTTTCCATCACTTTAACCACACCGTGAGTCGCATCTCCTTCTTCATCGCTGGTCAACAACAACGCTACCGATCCTTTGTGATCCGGGTACTGAGTAACAAACCGCTCCAGGGCGATGGTCATGGCCGCCACGCCGCTTTTCATGTCGGCAGCCCCACGGCCATACAGCATGCCGTCACGGATGCTTGGCTCGAAAGGAGGAGATTGCCAACGCTCCACGGGGCCGGACGGAACCACATCGGTGTGGCCCAGAAAAACCAGCAAAGGGCCTTCGTCGCCGTGCTTTAGCCACAGGTTGCGGGTATCGCCGGAATCCAGCCATTCGACCGCAAAACCGTTAGGTTCCAGACGGGCGACGATAAGCTCCATGCAGCCGGCATCGTCAGGGGTAATTGAAGGGCAGCGTATGAGTTCCAGGGTGAGGTTCAGGGTGTCGGTCATGTCAGTTCCGCATAAGATTCAGGAGAGTAGCCAATCAACACCTCATCACCCCGTACCAGAACAGGGCGCTTGATGAGGCTGGGGTATTCGAGCATCAGCGCGAGGGCCTTGGCCGGAGTCCAGTCCGCTTGCTGGCTGGCACTGAGTTGCCGCCAGGTGGATCCCCGACGATTAAGCAGTCGCTCATACCCCAACCGCTCAATCAAGGTGTTGAGCCATTCGGCCTCCAGGCCATTTTTTTTGATGTCGTGAAAACGGTACTCCATTCCCCGTTCGTTTAGCCAGATGCGTGCTTTTTTACAAGAATCGCAGTTAGGAATGCCGTAAAGCGTCAGCATGGTCATCACAAATCAAGACCATCAAAATTAGAGAAACGCGGTTCACGCCGTCCGTCGGTTTCAACCGCAAACAAGGGATCACGTTGACTGGTGGCCAGTATCTGTTCGCGCAGAGTGACCGCATCGGTTTGCTTGTGGGTATCAATCCGAATCAAGCCAAGACCGGCACTTTCGCACAGTGCCGACAGCGGATCGACTGGCCGTTTACTGGTAGACGAAACCGACTGCACGTCGTCAATTTGAATCACGCAAACCACGCCGAGGTCGCTCCGGTCGCAGACCACAAAACTAAAACGACGCGGTTCCAGGGTGTCGAATATCCTGCGGGCTTCAGGATCCTTATCAAGATGGCGGGTGGTCAGTAGATCGGTCACGGGTATTCGACCGAATATGCGGTAGGTATCCCCGCAGGCCGCGTCGAGAATGTTCAGGAACGCCCGCTCCTCGGAAGAAAACAGATAATCCCGCTTCTGATATCCCACCCGCATAACCTTCCCGCCATTCGCGAATATGAATCTCAGCAGAAAAACAAACGCGACCAATGCCGCCCCGGCCAGCATCCATGAATTCATTAAGAACCTCATCAGGACAAAAGTGTAAATGTGCTATCCCTAAACCCGGTTAAGGGCTTAGGAGTGTGGGCAACGGCTTAATACCAGTTTATCCCTTGGGTGAGTACGGCCCGGTCAATCCGAATACTCGCTGAATATCTGTCCTACTGTGGTAATCAGTTTCTTGTCGAGCAAAAACATAATGACATGATCGCCTTCTTCAATGATGGTGTCATGGTGCACTTGTAGAACCTCATCACCCCGAACCAGTGCCCCCATCACCACGCCGGGCGGGATGTCGATCTGGTTTATAGGTATGCCCACCACCCGCGATCGGCCTGGCTGGCCGTGGGCAATGGCTTCAATGGCCTCAGAGGCACCGTTACGCAGCGAATGTACCTGCACCACATCCCCTTTGCGGATGTACCGGAGCAAGGCCCCAATGGTGGCTTGCTTGGGTGAAATGATCAGATCAACCTGGCTAGGGTCGATGATGTCGGCGTAAGCACTTTTGTTGATGAGACTGATGACCCGCCTGGCACCCAGTCGTTTAGCCAGCATGGCCGACAGGATGTTGGCTTCATCATCATTGGTGATGGCGCAAAAGATGTCGGTATTTTCGATGTTCTCGCTAATTAACAATTCTTTGTCCGAACCGTCTCCTGCCAGCACCACGGCTTTTTGCAAATCACCGGCTATCTTCTTGGCTCTTTTCTTGTCCTTTTCGATCACCTTGACTTGATAACGATGTTCCAGTGCCTGGGCAACCCGTTTGCCGATATGCCCGCCCCCGGCGAATATCAACCGCCGATAGGGTTTTTCCAACTCGCGAATTTCACTCATTACATCCTTGATTTCGGCAGTGGACGCGACAAAAAACACCTCGTCGCCATCTTCTATAACCGTCTTTCCATTTGGGATAATCGCTTGGTTCTTGCGAAATATGGCGGTGATGCGTGCATGCGCATTGGGCATGTGCTGGTACAGTTCTTTAATTTCCCGGCCTACCAAGGGACCACCGTGACGGGCCGACACCGACACCAGCCTGACCCGCCCTTCGGCAAAATCAAGCACCTGGGTGGCACCTGGGTATTCCAGCAATCGTTGAATGAACTGAGTCACGATTTGTTCAGGACTAATCACCATATCAATGGCGATAGTCTCGGGAGTAAACATACCGGCATAGGCAAAGTACTCTATTGCCCTGACCCTGGCGACCTTCTTGGGTACTTTGAACAGTATGTCAGCGATCTGGCACGCCAGCATATTGGTTTCGTCATCACTGGTGACGGCAATCAGCATATCGGCATTGCGGGCACCGGCCCGCTCCAGAATGGTAGGATGGGCCGCATTGCCTTGTACCGTGCCTATGTCATAACGATCCTGCAAATCCTTCAGCAGGGCCGGTTGAGTATCCACGACCATGATGTCATTGGCTTCACTGGCCAGACTGGCCAAAACGCTGCTACCGACCTGCCCGGCCCCCAGGATTATGATTCTCATTGGGCTAATACTCGTTTGGCTGGGGAAGTAAACCCCCATGGGTTAAACGTGACTGACAAAACCGAATTACCGCAGGCTGACCCGCGCCATGGCTATGCCGGTGGTGGAACCCTCGGCCCAATTCTCAGGCAGAGTGGCAGTCCCTACCCATTGCAAACCGGCCGTTGTATTTTGGAGTTCAATACGGAAGGCATCCAGTATTGGCGCAGGGGCCGTTTTGCCGGTGACGGCGGCTGCACGCAGGCGATACAGGTATTGCCCTTTGGGGTCGACTTCCACATCCAGACCACCACCACCAGCGGCTACCGGCACATAGCTACTGACTGGTTTGATTACCCCTTTGCGGACTCTTTTATACAGGCTAATTGCACGGGTCTTGAACGAAGACAACCACAACCAGCGACCATTCGGATGCAGGGTCGCCCAGCAAGGGTCTTCCAAAGTCGGATCTATGTCTTGATACTGGGAAACATTTTTGCCCGCCCCATCTACTTTAAGGGTAATGACCCCCGGTAAAGGTTGTTCTGATAATGTAAAAAACGGCTGTCCCTGAACGGGGTTAATAGCCCCCCCCAATGGCGCCTGTACCCCTGTCAGAGTATCCGTCTTGACGATATGGCCATTGTCTGAATCCAGCCAAAAGTTATCTATGGCGTTCGCGCCAAAACGAGCCACACTGATAAATCCGTCATCACTACTGGACAAAACATCCACTGGAATATCTTTAGGTGCGAAATCATAACGTGCATCCGTCATCAGTTTCAAAACACCGGCCGTAATGATTTTAAATACACTGAGGTTACCTGAAGTACCTGGAACACCGGCCTTGGTACTATTGTGGCCCTGATTGAGCACAATGAGTCGATTGCCCTTCAAAGCCATACTCACCGGGCGATCACCACCGGAATAAAAACGCCCCAGGCTGGTCAGCAAGCCTCTGATTCCTATCCTGAACACCGAAATGGAATCATCACCGGCATTACTGACAAACAGATAATTACCCCTGACGAGCACAGCGTGCGCCTGATTGCCGTTTATTGTCTTATCTCCGGTTCCACCCGTGTCATATTCTCCTGAATAAGTCAGGCTGCCATCGTAAGGATTCTGGATGAATACGCCAATCTTGTTGGCACCATCAGGGTTTTTCAATACATAAATGGCTTGGGTAAACTGCTTAACTGCGGTGGTATCATCCGACCGTGCGGGTTCGGCCAGCACTAAAACACTCAGCCAGACAATCAAACCCGGCAAAACTTTGCGAAAACTACAAAACATTGATTATGCTCTCATTGGGGGGTGAAAAAAGATCCCGGTGTCTGACCAGTATGTCGGGAGTACCCGAACGAAACCGTTCGGCCAGTTGCTCAACCAGATAAACCGACCGGTGCTGCCCTCCGGTACAGCCTATGGCCACCGTCAGATAACTGCGATTTTCGGCTGAAAACTGCGGTATCCAGCGGGTGAGAAACGCACTCAGTTCCTCCAGATAATGACATACGGTATCGATTTGGCCGAGAAACTCCCTGACTTCAGGATCCTGTCCGGTTTTACTGCGGAGCTCGGGATGCCAGTGCGGATTGGGTAAACAGCGCACATCAAATACGAAATCGGCATCCAGTGGCAAACCGTTTTTGAAACCAAACGACAGAAAATACAGCGACATGAGTTTGTCTTCCTTGGCACCCACCCGAACTCTCACCAGTTCCCGCAACTGGTGGACGTGGGTATGGGTGCTGTCGATCAGCAAATCCGCACAGCGAGATACCGGATCAAGCAGGGCACGTTCCAGTTCTATCGCTTCACTCAGTGAATGCTCGGCATTGGTTAATGGGTGTTTGCGCCGGGTTTGACTAAACCGCTTGAGCAGGGTTTCCTTATCCGCCTGCAGGAATAAAACCTGATACGCAATACCCAGTTGACGGGCCAGTGCAAGAGTAGCCGGAAACTGGCCCAGACTATCGCCCTTATTTCTGGAATCAATACTAATGGCGGTTTTGCGAAAAGCTGGTTGATTGCCATCTACTGCCTGGCGAACAAATGGCTCAAACAAAGCCACCGGCAGGTTATCTATGCAGTAATAACCGCAATCTTCCAGGGTTTCCAGGGCTATGCTTTTTCCAGAACCGGATAATCCGCTAACGATAATTAGTTTCATGGCAGGAAAATACCAGGACGCTCGTGCAGTCAGGATGAGAACCGGGTATCAATGGCCTTGGGTTTTTTCCTTGTGCCTAACCAGTTGACGATCCAGTTTGTCCACCAGGCCATCTACTGCTGCGTACATATCTTCATGATCATGTTGAGCAAACAGGGTGGCCCCGCTGACGTGAATGGTGGCCTCGGCTTTTTGTTCCAGTTTGTCGACTTGCAGGATAACGCTTACCTCCATGACCTGATCGCAATGACGGTTAATACGTTCCAGTTTATCGGTAACATACTGCCTGAGGGAATCGGTAATCTCCAGATGGTGACCCACGATATTAATTTTCATGATGATTGTCCTGCTGGTTTAAATGGTTTTAGAAAACTTTTTTACGTTCATTGGAAGGGGGAATGTTCAAGGCTTCCCGATACTTGGCTATGGTGCGCCGGGCCACTTTGATGCCCCGGGTTTTTAATTGGGCCGATATACTCAGATCACTCAGGGGTTTGGTCGGGTCTTCGCCTTCAATGAGTTCCTTCAAGAAAGCCTTGATGGCTGTGGCTGAACACTCGCCGCCGGCCTGAGTATGTACATGGCTGGAGAAAAAATACTTGAATTCAAAAATGCCGTTGGGCGTATGGATGTATTTCTGGGTGGTCACCCTGGAAATGGTGGATTCGTGCATTTCCACCTCTTCGGCAATATCACGCAGCACCAGGGGTTTCATCGCCGTTTCACCGTGCTCCAGAAAATCTTTCTGGTGGTCTACTATGGATCGCGCCACCCGCAACAGGGTTTTGTTGCGACTCTGAAGACTCTTGATAAACCAACGGGCTTCCTGCAGATGATTCTTCATGGTCGTGTTGTCCGTGCTGTTATCCGCCCGGCGTATCATATTGGAATACATCGGGTTGATGCGTAACTTGGGAGATATTTCCGGATTGAGCGTGACTACCCATTCGTCGCTTTGTTTGAATACATAGACATCAGGGGTAATGTATTCGGATTCTCTGGTGGCGATGAGTTGTCCGGGTTTTGGTTCCAGGGTACGAATCAATATCATGATCGAATTCAGGGCTTCATCGGTCAGTTCCTGAACCCGTTTCAGGCGGTTCATATCTTTTTTGGCCAATAAATCCAGATGCTTGCCCGCCAATTCAAGTGCCTCTTTACGCCAGGGCGTATCTTCCGGCAACTGTTTCAACTGGATACACAAACAATCAGCCAGATCAAGTGCGCCTACCCCGACCGGATCAAAACTCTGTACCCGGTGCAGCACGGCACAGATTTCATCCAACTCCAACCCCGGTATCTGGGCCTCCAATCCCTGATGTATTTCTTCCAGACTGACCGTCAGATAACCATCATCATTAATGGAATCAATGATGGCGGTGGCGATGGCGTAATCCTGCTCGCTGAAATGAGTCAGTTCCATCTGCCAGTGTAGATGATCCTGCAAGGTTTCGGTGGGGGCTTTCTGCAAGGCGTAATCGTCATTACCTCCGGAATAATCTCCCGCCGCAGAGTAACTCGACAAGGTGTCATATACGTCATCCCAGGAGGAATCGACCGGAAGTTCTCGCGGTATGACCTGCTCTAAATCCAGATTGGGCAATTCGGCAAATTCAGTTTCTTCCTTGCGAACCGGTGGTTCGGACAAATCATTGGATTCGGTTCCGGTGGCGAGATCATCTTCGGCCGTTTCCAGCATCATATTGGAATCAAGAACCTGCTGAATTTCCTGTTGTAGATCCAGGCTGGATAACTGCAACAGTTTAATTGCCTGTTGCAGTTGCGGTGTCATGGTGAGTTGCTGACCCAACCGGAGTTGCAGGGTTTGCTTCATGCGATCTGCGCTCTGATGGCCATGGAGAGCAGTGGCCAGGTGTTATCAAATGGAGACGAGGCATGCACCGGACTCAGCTTACACTTGAGACGAGCCGAAAAAAGGTATGTGTTCATGTTGAATGGTGTGTATTCAAAGAGAAAAATGTTCACCTAGATAAACCTGTCTTACTTCGGGATTGTCCACGATCTCACGGGGTAAACCCTGGGCAATAACCTTACCCTCATTAATAATCAAGGCCCGATCACAAATACCCAGGGTTTCTCTGACGTTGTGCTCGGTAATCAATATACCAATACCCCTGGCCTTGAGATGCCCTATTATTTTTTGTATCTCAATAATGGATATGGGATCTACTCCGGCGAAAGGTTCATCCAGCAGTAGAAAGTGTGGATCGGTGGCCAAGGCTCTGGCAATCTCGACTCGACGACGCTCTCCGCCCGATAGCCCTTGTGCGGATTGGTGACGCAAATGGCCCACGCTGAATTCATCCAGCAGTTGATCAATCAGGGTTTCCCGCTGGTTCCGATCCAGATCCTTACGCAATTCCAGCACGGCCCTGAGGTTATCCTGCACGTTTAGTCGGCGAAATATGGAGGGTTCCTGCGGCAGATAGCCTATACCCAGACGCGCCCTGGCGTGCATGGGCAGATGGGTTACGTCACGCTGATCCAGATGTATATCTCCGGTGTCTGGCCTGACCAAACCCACAATCATGTAGAAGCAGGTGGTTTTTCCAGCCCCATTAGGACCTAGCAAACCCACAACCTCACCACTGGCCATGGTTATGGATACGCCGTCCACCACGTTACGACGGTTATACCGCTTGACCAGATCACGGGCGGAGAGAATCGTCATTTCTGGGGATTTTTACGGGTGGTTTTTGATGTGGACTCCGGTTGCAAACGCACATGCACTCGCTGATGGCCAGAACCGGAACTCCCCGCCTTGAACAGGCCATTTTTGATGTCGTATTCGATGCGGTCGCTGGTGGTGGAATTTTGCCCCTGCCACACCTGGGCCTGATCGTACAGTATCAGGACTCCTGTCACCGGAAAATATTCCGACCGTTGCGCGGTGCCGCGTATATCGTCTTTATCAGGATCGGGTGTCTGCTTGAGACGCGACGGATTACCGGTCACCACGATTTTTTCGGTTTTACCACCCTTGTCAAACACCACCATGCGATCTCCGCGCACTTCCAGGCTGCCCTGAGCAGCCCTGACATTGCCGCTGTAAACGGTTTCACCTTTGCGTTCTTCGTAGGTGGCAGCGTCGGCCTCAATGTCGATAGGCTGGCTGGAATCATTGTTGAGTGCCTGCACCGGTGCGGTCAGAACCCACAATCCGCCCAGGAGCACTGCCCCTCTCACCCATGCCATGAACCAGGAAATTCTGTTCACGTCTTCGGAATCAGGACTTATCGGTCTTTTTTGCATCATGTCTTCTGCGAACCTCGGACAACAACCTAATCTTGACATTATCACCAAAGTGCACCTCAGCCCCCTTGCCCGAGAGTCGATCCGGAGGGCTTAGCAACTCGATGTATTCGCTGGTTTCGGCGAAATCTTCGCCGGGTTTGAGCCGCACGTTGCGGGTCAGGATATCCAGCTTGCGACCACTCGCATCACCGGCCCTGCTGATACTGACTACACCGTTGAGATAAATCACTGCACCGCCGGCAGGCAATACGGCCGATTCGGCACGGATAACCCAGGGAATGGTCTGATCCCGATACAAGGTCATGACCGGGGCTTTAAGTTCGGTTCGGTCGTCGTCTGGATAATGGTAAAGCGCGTTGGCTTCCAGCTTTTGTTTAGGCTGTCCCGACTCATCCAGCACGGTGCGGGTTACGGATTTGGAGTAATAGTCAATCCGCCCCGCTAAACGTGTGGCTTCGGTATCGGCTTCACGGGGAGCCAGCAAGGAAGCCAACCAACCAGACAGCACAGCCAAAATGCCCAGCACGGCATACCCGCGCAGCGATGATCGATCCCGCATTGAAATCAGGAATGACTGGCCAAAATTTCGTCCAGTGTTCCCTGAGCCTTCATCACCAAATCACACACATCACGCGCCGCCCCTGCCCCGCCCGGATGAGGGGTTAACCAGTGGAGGTATGGCAAGATGCACGGATGCGAGTCGTTCACTCCCACGGCCAAGCCCACCCGACGCAATACCGGCACGTCCAGTAAATCATCACCGACGTGGGCGATCTGTTCCGGTTGCAGGTGCAATTCCTTACATAAGGCTTCCAAAGCCGGTAATTTGTCCTGATAACCTTGATAGATATGGTTGACGCCCAGGCTGTCCATGCGTTTTTCAACCGAAGCCGAATGGCGACCGGAAATAACGGCCGTCTCCACCCCGGATTTTCTGAGCAACTTGATACCCAGTCCATCACGGGAATGAAATCCTTTGTATTCCTGACCGGCCTGGTCAAAAAATAGCCTTCCGTCGGTCAGCACACCATCAATATCAAAAATAACCAAACGGATACGGGCTGCCCGTTCCATCAGTTCTTGTTCGGAAACGCCTGTCATTACACTACCCCTGCTTTGAATAAGTCGTGCATGTTTAATGCACCGGTGAGACGTCGCTGCGGGTCTACGACCAACAGCGCGTTGATTTTTTTCTCCTGCATGATTCTTAAGGTGTCGGCGGCCAGTTGGTCAGCCATCACGGTAGTGCAGTCTACGGTCATGGCCTCCTGGATGACTGTGGCATGAATATCTGCGCCACGTTCTAAAAGCCGCCTAAGATCGCCGTCAGTGAAAACCCCTAAAACCCGACCGCAGTCATCCACAACGGCCGTCATGCCCAGTTTTTTTTGGGTCATTTCCAGTATGGCTGTTTTCACCAAAGCCATACGCTCGACCCTGGGGACATCCAGACCCGAATGCATGACATCTTCCACCCGAAGCAACAGGCGTCGGCCGAGGCTGCCACTCGGATGAGAAAAGGCGAAATCTTCCCGGCTGAATCCTCTGGCATCCAGCAAAGCAACAGCCAGTGCATCACCCAAAGCCAGCATGGCCGTGGTACTGGAAGTAGGTGCCAACCCCAAGGGACAGGCTTCTTCTTCTACTGCAGCATCCAGCAACACTTCGGCGTGGCGTGCCAAGGTAGAAGCCGGGCTTCCGGTCATGGCAATCAGCGGAATGTGACGGTGGCGAATCACATGCAATATGGACAAAAGCTCATCGGTTTCACCCGAATAAGACAGTGCCAACACCACGTCTCCCGACATCATCATGCCCATGTCACCATGACCGGCCTCGGCCGGATGCACGAAAAAGGCCGGAGTACCTGTACTGGCCAGAGTGGCCGCGATCTTGCCGGCGATATGGCCTGACTTTCCCATTCCGGTCACGATCACCCGCCCTTTACAGCCCAACATCAAGTGACAGGCGGCAACAAAACGCTCATCCAGTCGCCCTGCCAGTGCCGCCACGGCCCGCGCTTCCGTTTGCAAAACCGCCACACCGCGTTCGGTCAGGGCATCTGGCTTCAAGCCTGCGGACGTTGCGATAGCAGCGAATCGGGAAATCATTGAGTGAAAATTCTGTGCCAGAAAAAAAGGGCGCATTATGCCATGAAAAAAGCTGGCCATGATGAAGAAGTGGAACACTTGCCTCTTTTCAGGCTGCTGTCAAAATGTGACTCCTGCTCTCCATTCACTGTACTGAGGTCACTTCATGTCCACCAAGCCCCCACTTCCTCCTTTCGATGCCGAAACCGCAGCACTCAAAGTACGCCTGGCCGAAGATGCCTGGAATAGCCGCGATCCTGACCGTGTCATTCAGGTGTACACCGAAGACACACTATGGCGCAACCGCAGTGAGTTTCCCAAAGGACGAAACGCCGTACACGCTTTTCTACAACGCAAATGGGCCAGAGAACTGGATTACCGGCTTATAAAAGAACTCTGGACTCACGGCACCAACCGCATCGCCGTGCGATTCGCCTACGAATGGCATGATGACTCCGGCCAGTGGTATCGGAGTTATGGTAATGAAAACTGGGAATTTGCAGATTCAGGCTTGATGCAAAAACGCTATGCCAGCATCAACGACCTGCCTATAAAAGAAGAGCAACGTGTGTTTTTCTGGGTATCAGGAACACGACCCGCCGAACATCCCGGCCTGAGTGATTTGGGTTTATGAAACCACGGACCACCCACCGCCTTGCAAGCATGGCTTTAGGCGGACACGGGGTGTTGATACACAATAATGGAGGATTTCAAGGCGAAGGGATAAACATGGCAAACCAGTCCCGCGTAGCGTAACGCAGGGACAAGTTATATTAAATCAAGGGATCACACCTGTCTGAACCTGTTCGGGTTCAGACAGGTCAAGAGGCGGGGGCAATTCGATTGCCCTGCTTCAGAGAATACAAGTTATGTAACAATTTGGCTTCAGGCAAGGATAGACCAAAATCGGTTACCACTTCCTGAGGACTGGCCCCTTTTCTGATTTGATCTACTGCTGAGTAATACGGAGAACTGCTTGATTCCTGGCTGATCACCAATTCCTTTTTTTCAACCAACTCGCGCACACGTTTTTCCTGCTCCATCAAACGCTTGTCAACCTGCACTGCGGCCGAACATAAGCCAAATTGCTCACGACGGTATTTGTCCAGTTGCTCCTGTACAGCCTGTTCGCTGCGTGCAAGTGTTTTGCATCTGTTGTAAACATATAGCAATAACCCTCCGAGAACGAGAATCAAGATA
>JBPCSC010000322.1:0-1423 GCA_051007495.1 Methylococcaceae bacterium
CCCAAACCGTCGGTGTAACGGGCCGTGGCGGTGATGGTCTTGCCGACTTCAGCCTGGGTGAGCGAAAAACTGCTGCCGGTCGCGCCATTTATCGCCACCCCGTTGGCTAGCCATTGATAGCTGAAACTGCCCAGGCCATCGGCATCGGCCAGGCTGGAACTGTCCAGCGTCAGGGTTTGGTTCTGGCTGGGTATTCCGCTGATGAGCAGACTGCCAGTGGGCAGAGTATTGACACCACTGACCACCCCCGTGACCGTGCTGGTCACTGTTTCCGCGCTGCCTTGGAGGTCGGTATACCGGGCCACTACGCTCAGGTTTTTGCCGGCTTCGGCCCGGCTTAACAGATAACTGCTGCCGGTCGCGCCGCTAATGGGAACCCCGCCCGCCAACCACTGATAACTGAACGTACCCAGGCCATCGGCATCGCTCAGGTTGTTCAGAACCGTCAAGGTTTGGCCAGTCGCCAGTGTGCCGCTGATGGTGAGTGATCCCCCGGGGGCATCGTTGACGTTGACGACAGGCCCGACTGTGCTACTGGTGACGGTTTCCGCCGTGCCCAGGGCATCGGTGTAGTTCACTTTCACCGCAATGGTTTTGCCCACTTCATTCTGGGTTGGGGTATACGTGCTGCCCGTAGCCCCTGTGATGGAAACGCCATTGGCTGACCATTGGTAACTCAAAGCCCCCATGCCATCCGGGTCAGAGAGTGTGGAGGTATTGGCGGTAAGAGTTTGGTTTTGTTGGGGGGAGCCGGTAATGGAAGGTGTGCCGGTGGGTGGGGTGTTATTGGAAGCAATTTGCAGGGAACTGGGAGAATAGACGGTTTCCTGATGACCTGATCCGTCGGTATAACTTAAAACCACCCGCACCACTTGTCCTATATCCGCAGACGACAACTTATAACTGAATTGAGTGGCTCCGCTGATGACCGCCCAGCGAGTACCATCCAGCGAGCGTTGCCACTGATAACTGAAACTGCCCAGGCCATCGGCATCAGTGATTTGGCTGCCGTCAGCGTAGAGGGTTTTATTTTGAGTGAAATCGGATGTTGTGGTGGCGGGGGTACTGGTGATGGTGGTAGTAGAAACCGGGGCGGAGTATTCGGTGATGTAGCTGCTTGTATAGTTAAAATATTTAGGAGAATCATTTATCAGGTCATTCCATTTATCTGTTGATGCTTGGATTTCTGCATAATTCTCGTTTTTGCCTGAAAAAACTGCGTTGTCTAAATAAATAGACCAGTTACTGTATCTATCCAATACAGAATTCCCATTGTATGTCCCTTTCCAAAACTGGATGCCAGTTTCCGGCCCTGTGACCCACTTCCAAACCCCTTCCTGTTCAGCATCTGATGCCCCAATCCAAATGCTATTCGAGTTAATTCTGTTTTTAATAATAAACTCGTTTTCTTGCTTGGTGGTAA
>JBPCSC010000323.1:0-4882 GCA_051007495.1 Methylococcaceae bacterium
CAGATATCTCTCCGTGCCCTGTCAGGTACACGCTGATCTGGTTCTGAAGGGCTTGCAATGCTACAGCGAGGCTTAGGGCTGACCACTCAAGCCGTGGGTTCAACCTGATTTTCCACACACTGGATTTTCCATGCGCGTTTTCTTCTTTCTGGTCGTTTTGGCCAATGTGTTTTTGCTGGTCTTTGAAACCGGATACCGACATCCCTCATCCGATCACGAAGCAGGCATGAAAAACCTGGCCTTGCCGGGCACTACCCAATCCATTGCCTTGATCGGTGAACCCTTGCCCCACCAGCAGGCTCCAGCCGCTTCCTTTTCTGCCCCCGTCAAACCCACACCCGCGCCTGAATTTCCCAAGGCTTCCAGCGGCAATTGTCTGGAGATAGGCCCTTACCCTTCAACCGCAACCGCCCATGAACTTCAAGAATTGATGCAGCCTCATGCGGGCGGTATTACGCTGTTGACCCGAACCCAGGCCCAGAACGACAGTTGGTGGGTGCTTATTCCCAAATCCGATAACATGGAGGTGGCCAAGGCCAGGCGGCAAATGTTGCTGGATAAAGGGGTAAAGGATTTCTGGCTATTCAACAAAGGTGAATTACAGGGGGCCATCTCGCTGGGTTTGCATGAATCTCGTGAACTGGCCGAAGCCGCTCAGCGTCAGTTTCTCGACAAGGGCATCGTGAGTGAAATCGTCCCACGTTCCACTCATGGAGAGACGTATTGGCTGCGGATAAGCTGGAATCGCCCGGCACTGGCATTGGATGAAGTGCTGCAGACGCTCAGAATGCAGAATACCGAACTACACATTCCTGCCCCTGAGGTGTGTCGTTAATCCGTAAGGCCGACCCGCGCAGCCTGATGAACATAACTCAGGCTGATACGCAAAAAAAACTGAATCCCAAAGATAAGATTGGCCAACAGCAAATGAATCGGTTGGATGTAGGCTGGAAATCCTAAGCGATCCAGCGTCACGCCGCTGAGTATGGCTGAGACCACCAGGCACGCTAGCCCGATACCAAAACGACCGGTCAGACTATGCCAACCGTGATGACGAATCAGTGTCCAAACCAGCCAAAGATTGGTGATGAGGATGACCGAGGAGAAGGAGCGGTGTATGTAAAAAATGACGGGAAACTGCTCACGCCACACTTCGCGCAAGTCGTTACCCAGGCTACCGGCGATGACATCCACTGATTCCCTGATCTGGGTTCCCATGGCGATTTGTAGGAGCGTCATGCCCATGGCCAGGTTCAGAACACTGAGGTAGCGATTGGGTAAGGCCGCCAGCTTGAGTTGTGCCCAAACGTATTTCTGCGAACGGGTCAGGGTGTAGATCAACAGGCTCACAATCAAAAATGCCGTGATCATGTGGGCCGTAATCATTACCGGGCGCAAATTACTGGCGACGACCATAGAACCCAGCCACCCTTGAAACCCAACCAGTAAAAACACGACAGCCGAGAGGAAAAACACCGGTTTATCACGCTTAAGAAATGGAATGGCGTACAACAGGGTTGAGGCGATCAACAGCCCGATACTGGCCCCGAGCAGACGATTAAGGTACTCCGTCCAGGTTTTGACCGGATTAAACCGGGTGTCAGCATAGCCGCGATCGGCATACATCTGCTGATAATTGCTGGGCAGTTGTTTTTCATCCGTGGGGGGAATCCACTGCCCGAAGCACGTAGGCCAGTCCGGGCAGCCCATGCCGGCCCCTGAAGCCCGAACTACGCCGCCTATCGCGATGAGAAAGTAAACGGCCATGATGGTGATTAAGCCTATACGTAAAAAACGCTGTGGCATTGACGTATCGAGGGTAGCAGCTCCTGCCTGATGGCTCTGTCCCTGGGCTGTAGAGTGTTCAGTCATATCGGTATCTTTCGAGTGGTTTTGTTTTTTTTGAAGTGAGCAGGTGGCGTTCAGGTATCTACCCGGAATGCCGCTTGGCTTCCGCAAATTTTCGGCTCCATACGTATACATAGGCCAGACCGCTGGTTACCGTGGTCACAAATACCAGGGCCATCAACCCATTGAGCAACAGGGCGGGGATAAATCCCACACTCTGATGCAACATACTGGCGATGAGCAAAATCAGTTGCAAGACGGTGTTGAGCTTGCTGATCCATAAAGGCTTGCCTTCAAATGGGCCGATCAGCCAGTAATAGGCGGCTGCGCCCGTCAGGATCACCACATCCCGCAGCACGATTGTCACCGCCAACCCCAAGGGAATGAGCGACAGTGAGGTCAATGCGACGTAACCGGTGAGCAACAGCACTTTGTCGGCAGCCGGATCCAGATAAGAGCCTAAGCGAGATTGCCAGTGATAGCGTCGTGCCAGCCAGCCATCCAAACCATCCGAGAGACCAGCCACCACCATCAGTGCCAAGGCTTCCGCAAACTGACGGTTGAGCAAATAAACCAGAATAGGGCCGACCAGTACGATCCGGGCCACGGAAATGATATTGGGTATATGACGGGCGTTCATGAGAGGCTCACTAAGCGGCTTTTCGATGGGGTAGTGCGGCAGGAGAGACAGAATCTCCCCGTTGATTGTCTAGTGCTAGTACAATACCACACCGTTTTATTCAGATGACCCGGAGACTTAGCTTGAGCAACATAATTCCTGACCCCCTTGATTACAAACAAGCCGGGGTGGATATCGAGGCCGGTGCGGCCTTGGTAGAGCGAATCAAACCTTTAGCGGCCAAGACCCGCATTCCCGGCGTACTGGCCGGTTTAGGCGGTTTTGGTTCGCTGTTCGAATTACCCTTGAACCAATACAAAAACCCGGTGTTGGTGGCCGGAACCGACGGGGTAGGCACCAAATTAAGGTTGGCTCTGGACACAGACCGACATGACGGCATAGGCATAGACCTGGTGGCCATGTGCGTCAATGACATCGTGGTACAGGGGGCGAAGCCGCTGTTTTTTCTCGACTATTACGCCACCGGTGCTTTAAATGTGGAGCGTGCCGCCCGGGTTATCGCCGGAATTGCCGCAGGGTGTGAGCAGGCTGGCTGCGCCTTGGTGGGCGGTGAAACGGCAGAAATGCCCGGAATGTACGCCGAAGAAGATTACGACCTGGCGGGTTTCTGTGTCGGGGTGGTTGAAAAGGACAAGATCATTGATGGTCGTCGGGTACAACCCGGAGACCGTCTGATCGGCCTGACAGCCTCCGGGCCTCATTCCAATGGCTATTCGCTCATTCGCAAAGTGCTGGAACGGGTGAACGCTTCCGGTGACTCCTTGAGTGATTCCCTGATGAAGGCCTTGCTGGAACCCACCCGTATCTACGTCAAGCCACTATTGACGCTCATGGAGCAGCTTGATGTACGGGCCTGTGCCCATATCACCGGCGGTGGAATCACGGAAAATCTGCCTAGAGTATTGCCACAGGGTTGCTCGGCCAAAATCAATCTGGATGCCTGGAAGCGGCCAGATGTCTTTCGCTGGGTGCAGGAACACGGACATATTGCCAACCATGAAATGCTCAAAACCTTCAACTGTGGTGTCGGCATGATCGTGTGTGTGGCCGCAGACGACGAACCAGCGGCCATACGCTGTTTGCAGGCATCCGGGCTGGACGTGTTTCCCATAGGCCAGATCGAATCCAGTTCTGAATCCCCCGGAGTGATTTATTCCGGTTCTTATTGACGTTTTATTCCTGAGAGCAGACCGGTATGGAATTGAGTATAGTGGTGCCCGTGCACAACGAAGAGGCCAATGTTGGGCCGTTGGTAAGCGAGATTGCACATGTTTTGGCCGAGAATGGGCTGAACGCGGAAATGGTTTTTGTCGACGATGGCAGCCAGGACAACACCCTGGCGGAACTCACCCGGATGCAAGCGGTCTTCCCCGCGCTCAGGGTGCTGCGCCACCATCTGTGTTGTGGGCAGAGTACGGCCCTGCATACCGGTGTTCGGCTGGCTCATGGTGTAGTCATAGCCACCCTGGACGGCGACGGCCAGAACGATCCCGCCGACATTCCGCGCTTGTTGGCCGAGTGGAGAAACTTCTCTGTCACGGGGCGTGAATCCCTGGTGGCAGGCTACAGAAAAAACCGCCAGGACACCGACTGGCGGCGGTTTTCCTCGCGTCTGGCCAATGCAGTCCGAGGTTTTATGCTCAAGGATCAGACACCTGACTCTGGCTGTGGTCTCAAGGTTTTTTCCCGCGCCTTGTTTCTTTCACTGCCTTACTTCGATCACATGCACCGCTTTCTGCCTGCCTTGGCCCGCCGTACCGGAGCCTCTGTGATCTCCCTGGAAGTCAATCACCGCCCCCGACTGTACGGCTATTCCAAATATGGAACCTGGCAGCGTTTGTGGGTAGGTATTTGGGATCTTCTGGGTGTCTTCTGGTTGCAGCATCGTGGACATGTGCCCGAGGTAAGCGAACTGCCCGCAAAACAAATCTAACCCACTAAAACATTTAAGAGCACAACATGAAACTCCTTGCATCGGTACTGACTACTGGCTTAGCCAGTGCGACTCTGTGGATCAACTCAGCGGTTCTGGCGGACGAAGTCAAAATGCCACCGCGTCAAATTCTGCTGGAAAAAGCCACCGAACTCCCCGCCAACCAGATCACTGCCCGTGTCATACGAGTGGTTTTCCCGCAAGGCTACAAAACGCCTCTGCATACCCACGAAGGGCCTGGGCCACGTTACGTGCTGCGTGGTCGCATAAAAGTCGAAGAAAGCGGCCAGGTACAGGAATACGGCCCGGGCGAAGTGTTCTGGGAAACCGGCCAATGGATGACGGTGGAAAACATCAGTGAGGGTGAAGCCGAGATGGTCATCTTCGAATTGGGCAACGCGAAATAAGCTCCGTTTGTTCGTTTGAACCATGCCGCAAACCCTGGCCGCCCCCGTGTACAG
>JBPCSC010000324.1:0-4244 GCA_051007495.1 Methylococcaceae bacterium
GCCTGAACGCAGCGAACTAATAAACCTGGCCCGGAAAATCAACACCACCAACAAAAGCCTTAAATCATCCCTGAGCAAGGCACTGAATGTATTGCGTCCCACTATCATACGCGGTATCAAATCGGTTCAATTAAGCCTGGATGAATTTATCAATATATGTGAGGTCATGTTAAACCTGGAGGAATATGAACTATTAAAGGCCCTGTCTGCCTGCTACCAAAACCCGGAAGGCCAGACTGAAACGGCCATCATTCCTTTCTATACCATTATTGCAAAGTGCAAAGGGGATCCGTCACGTCTGGGCATGATGGATCTGATGCATCTACATTCCCTGCAGTCGCAGGCACAAAAAGCGAGGGATAATCACTCGCTAAAGCGCATCAATCAATTTATAGGCCGGTATCTTTCCCAATCCGGAAAACTGTCTGATGAACCCGATGATGACGACGATTATTCTAACGTATGGGATGAGGTGAATGAAGAAATCGATGGTTTCGATGATTCCACCGCCTCTTCCCGCATGAGCCTGATGGAAAAGAATGCACTGAGAGAGGAACTAAACGCCCTGTCCACTCTTTCCGACCGGGATTTACTGGCCTTTCTGAGCAAGATTTATGCAAAGCATTCACTACGCAATCTCAGTCGTGAACGACTTAATAGCGTGTATGTGGATTATCTGATGGAAAAATACAACATCACGGCACCGGAACTGGTGCAACTGATGGGATAACACAACACATTTCCCTTTAATATCGATACCAAGGAAAACGCCTTTCGAGATACTTGAAATTGATGTAGAAGCTGATGATGAAACCATCAAAAAGGCCTACCTCAGAAAAGTCCGCCAACACCCTCCCGAGCGCGACAGTGCCGCATTTCAGACCATCCGGGATGCTTATGAAGCCGTTAAAACCCGGCCAGATAAAATCCGCCATACCTTGTTTAATAAAATACAACCCGGGTTATCCAGTCTGACGGCCCAGGCCCTTATGGCCGAAAAAACAAGTCGTCCTGACACCAAAACCCTCACCGCAGCACTTCAGGAATCTGCCCTGGAAAAACTGCTTCTTTCATTCAAATAAAATCATGTCGTCCACAGCCCCGGAAGAACTAATCAACGGATTCAGACAATATCTGGAAAACCTTACCCGGCCTTTGCCTGAAGAGCCACCGCCAACCACTGACTTATACTCTTTGTTCAGTGAGCTTGAGGTTTTGCGTAATGAAGTAAAAACCGAATCCCGGCTGGTGGGTTCGGCTTTTGAACAATTTCGGGACGGACTGGATATGCTCAGAGGCAGTCAGTCGCAACTGGAACGGGAACTGGAACGCTCCCGCGCCGAAGCCGCCCAGATGAGAAAAACCCTTTTGCGTCCGCTTTTGCTCGAATGGCTGGATTTGCATGACCGACTCACTGCCGGACAAAACAGCCTGCAAAACTATCGCCCCATTAAAGGATGGTTCTGGCGAACCCTGTCACGCAAGGAAGATCGCCAGTTTATAAATGGCATTAGAGACGGCCAGGCCATGACCTTGCGCCGTCTGGAAGAATCCCTGATACGCCAGCAGGTAAAACCGCTGGAGGTACTCGGACAAATAGTCGATCCACACACCATGACCGTGGTTGAGCTGGATCATAAACCTGAGCTGGAAAATGGCATGGTTACCCAGGAACTCCGCAAAGGTTTTCTTTGGGGTCATGACGTTTTACGTCTCGCTGAAGTCAAGGCAAATAAAATATGAGTGAAATCATCATCGGCATCGATCTGGGTACAACCAACTCGGAAGTCGCCATAGTAGAAAACGGCAAAAGCACCAGTATTGCCGATTCCGAAGGACGAAAAATACTGCCCTCATTTGTAGGTATTGGAGAGAGCGGTGAAATACTGGTTGGAGAAGCCGCCCGTAACCAATACATGCTATACCCGGAACGCACGATTAAATCCATAAAACGCAGTATGGGTGAAGATGTCAGGGTAGATCTGGCGGGACATTTTTATTCCCCTCAGGAAATATCAGCCGTCATATTGAAGCGGCTTAAATCCATAGCCGAAGATTATCTACAGCAACCGGTTAAAAAAGCCGTGATTACCGTACCGGCTTATTTTTCCGATTCCCAGCGACAAGCCACCCGTGAAGCCGGTGAAATAGCGGGGCTTGAAGTGGTGCGTATTATCAACGAACCCACTGCTGCCGCCCTGGCTTATGAAGCCCGACACGGTATTCGCAAGCGTATACTGGTGTACGATTTGGGTGGTGGTACGTTTGACGTATCCATGGTGAGCATGGAAGATGACGTAGTGGAAGTACTCGCCAGTCACGGTAACAACAAACTGGGCGGCGATGACTTTGATACCCGTATCGTTGAACATCTGGTCGATCACCTGAGAGAAACCCACGGAGTAGATGTCAGCGAATCCCGCCAAACCATGGCCCGCATCAATCGCATTGCCGAGGCGGCCAAACGCACTTTGTCGGATCAACCCTACGCCCGCATTGAAGAAGAATACATCGCTGAAAAAGACAATACCCCGGTGCATCTGTCTCTGGAAATATCCAAAATAGAATACGAGGACATGATTGCCGAATACATTGATGAAACCTTTGATGCCATACACAAAGCCCTGAGCGGTGCCCATCTGACCACCTCGGATGTGGATGAGATATTGCTGGTGGGTGGCAGTACCCGCACCCCCAGTATCAGCGAACGCCTGTTCCAGGAATTCCGCCTTGAACCACAACGCAATGTCGATCCTGACCTCTGCGTGGCCTTGGGTGCCGCTATTCAGGCGGCATCCATAGCCGGCAACACCGTTTCCTCCGTACTGGTGGATGTCACTCCCTACACCTTCGGAACCAGCGCAGTAGGCCAAATGGGTGATGATGAATACTACCCTCACTGCTACGTGCCCATCGTACGCAAAAACACGCCGCTGCCGGTCAGCAAAACCGAAGCGTTTTTCACCATGTATGACGATCAAAAAGTAGTGCGGTGTCGCATCTATCAAGGTGAAGAACACGACGCGCTTAACAACATTGAAATAGGCGAGTTCTCAATCAGTGGCTTGCGTGATGTACCGGCGGGCAACGTCATCACGGTTCGTCTTGATCTGGACATCAACGGCATGTTGCACGTTTCCGCCACCGAAAAAGACACAGGCCTTGAGAAGTCCATCACCATCAACAACGCAATCGGTCGCTTTCAGGAAGAAGAACTGGAACAGGCTCGTTCCAGAGTCACTGCCTTGTTCGGAGCCAGTATTACCCAACTGACTTCAGGAAAATCCGAACCGCAAGGCGTACTGAGCGAAGTTGATACGGAAAAAACGGCTGATCTGATCGCCAAAGCCCGCCGACTGATGGAAAAAGCCACCGATGAAGACAAGGAAGACATCATAGATTTATTGGAGCAAATCAATGATGCACGGGATCGCAACGATAAAGCCGCCCTGAATACGGCCAGCAACAGCCTGACAGACATCCTGTTCTATCTGGAAAACTAATACATGGAACGCTGCCCGACGTGCCGAGCAAAAGTCCGTGAGGTTTCGCAGTGTACCCGCTGCGGAACCGACTTCACCCGTTTGCTCAACATAGAAGCCCGTGCACAATGGCATTTGTCGCAGGCCATAAAACACTGGGTTGAAGCCAAAGAGGCGGAATCCGTACAGGAAATTGAACGTTCGTTACAATTAAAGCAAGACGGTTTGGCGCAGCTCATGCTAGATTATCTGCTTGATCTTCGTGCAACCCGAATGCAAAAAGACGACAAACCTGCCATCGACTAGTATTGGTCGTCGGAGCAGCTTGATGATTTCCATAATTCCCAACCTACGAACATATTGTGAGCAGCCGTGCAGGATCCAACTACATGCCCTTAAGAAAAGAACCATCTCGTTTACTGCAATCCATAGTCGATCTGGCCAAAAAAGCCGGACAGCAGATCATGGACATTTATGAAACCGATTTCCGGGTGGGCACCAAGGAAGACGAATCCCCACTGACCGCTGCCGATCTGGCTTCCCATCATTGTTTGGTGGAAGGACTCGAAACCATAGAAGGCCGAATTTTTCCCGTCATCTCGGAAGAATCCAACCACCAATCTTTTGAAGAACGGCAAAAATTCGAAACCTATTGGTTAATCGACCCCCTTGATGGCACCAAAGAATTTGTCAAACGTAACGGTGAATTCACCGTCAATGTGGCCTTGATACACCAGCATAAACCGGTGCTGGGCGTTGTGT
>JBPCSC010000325.1:0-25567 GCA_051007495.1 Methylococcaceae bacterium
CAACAGGTACTGCAGTCGACTGCGGATCACACGGATGCCATTTTGTGGGATTTCTTAATTGAAGACTTATGTGAGGTCTTTCTACTGGTACTAAACATTAAGGAAGATTATGCATACCAGATTCATTGCTTAGGCGAGTATATGGAGGTCCAGTACGACTTGTATTTGCCCACCCGGTGTACCCGCGAGGATCTCGTTATCAGTACCGAGAACCTCCTACACCAATGGCATCATTTACTCATCCAGCATGACGCCTATAATAGTGACGGCATGCTCCACTACAATCAACTTTGGCTCGATCGTCCTAATAAAGGTATATTCATTCGACGAGATGCCTGGTTTCCTGGAAATACATACTTCGATTATGAAAGCTACCAAAATCCAATACCCCGAATACATCGTCGTTGACACATACCCGCATGCAAAACAATTTAAAGTCCAATTGCATGAATGCATCGGCTTGATGACCCTCGACCCGTCACCGACCTACGATCAGATGCGCGCCATGTTCTCGGGAATTCCGGGTATGCAGGTATTATCCATGCGGGATCAGGCGCACATCACTGCACAACAATGGTACGAGGAGATACTCCACCAAATCTTCTCTAACTTCACCATTGATCTTACGGTATACAGCCAACACCTGCAACAGCTACCCCACTTAGAACGGCTTCTGCATAGTGAAAGCCGACTCGTAACCAATCCCGTCCTGGTGCAAACATTGCAGAAAGCCGTGTGCCAGTTTGGTTTGCAACTGTATTTTGATATACGTGAACAAGGCCTGTTTGAGGCACTGGTGCGTCACGAATACATTCTTCACCATCCAGGTACGAATAGCCTCATGCTGTACCGTGCCCGGGATATCTATCACACCCCTGACTACTGAGGTGATTCATGTTCACATTTCAACCCAATCGGCGTTACAGTTTTATGACCCGGGCACCGTCCATCTTAGGCGGTGCCCGAACAGCCGTCAAGATCAAAGCCATCTTGGATTATTCGATGGCCATCAAACAAGACAGCATCAGTCAGAAAGCACGAATGGTCTACCCGTACCTCCCGCCGGGTACGGAAGAAGATCCAACCCACTATACGTACCTGTTGGTCGAAACTGCTGACAAAAAAACGGAGGTGATTGCGTATGAATGGATCGACGTTAACTCCGTCACGACTGCGGACATCGTGACTTTGGTGGTCACCATTCCCGTTGCCAGTGTTGAGGACAGCACTAAGATTCGTGATAGCCTGACCCTCATGGGGTATAGTGGCTTCACTATCAAAACCACCCCCGTTACAGCATGACCGGCATAGCGCCCTAGGAGCGATGATGCTCCTAGGGCGCTATGCCGTCTTTATTCTTTTAGAAAAATACAGTCGTATATACTGTTTCTGACCCTAATGCATTTGCATCAGGATAAGGCGAGAGTAGAGTAGTTGTAGCTACTCTACTCTCAAGACACAAGCCCACTACCAGGAGAAGCTCATGACTTTAATGACACTGCTAGATTTATCCACCATCCACAATGTAATATTGCCGAGGCATGGATTCATAGGTGCTAAGGCGGTAGAATCTTTAGACCGTCACACACTAGCGATCGCCGCGATTTACGAGACCGTATCAGCGAAGACGGAAAACAAGATTCTGCTTTACGAGGAACGTGCACGCAAGGCCCCCACCCATTGTTTTACATTACCGCAAAATCCGTATAACAACTATGTAGTCAGTATCGCCCTCTCAGGATCCGGTCAGTTATTGCTGACAGGGTGTCCTTATGAGGACATACCATCAGGTATTGTTTATCTATACCGACGACGAACAAGCACGCATTGGGCCACCAGGGACCGTCACACGGAGCCGTGTTTAGGCTACGGTACTTATTTGATCCCGTCGGTTTAAGGGTGACGACACGGCCTACTCACGATCGATACTGCTAATCCGGTTTTAAGAGCCGGATTAGCAGTATTTATACTGATAGCTCTTTTTTTAGCGGTAGGGTAATACAGATTTTTATAATCCCATATACTAAATCAGATCCATCGCATGGAGGGACTTATGTGCGATATTTTTTTAAGGCACAACCTATGGTATGCAAATTGGGGACTCGTACTGCTGAGTCAAGGGTAATCTTAAACAGCCATTTTCCTATTTTAACTGTTTAAGAGAAGTTACGCCTGATACAGGCGTAACGTGGATTCTTACGGGGAATTCCACGCCTTCTTTGCAGCTGAGGTGAGTTCATAGGTTGCATTACTCCTCTTGTACCTTTACAACTGCTCTGGCGCAATGCTGGAGCAGTCTTTTTTTTTTTGATTTTAACGGGCCGGGGTAACCTGGCTTTTATGCCGCTTAAAGGAATAGAACGCAAAAAAATACAGTTACGTATATTAATAATGAGCCTACCCCACCACTGTCGGTGGAGGGCTCTCAACCTTAACGAGAGGATAAGGAAAATGGACAAAAGACAAGCATTATTGCATGTTAACAGTATGTTGGTCACCCAGGTGGGTAGCCGTTTTGATTCTAGATATGTACCCGATTCGTCGGTGTATATATTAGGTTGCTATGAGGTCGACCAGGACGTCTGGGAACTCATGGGGGTGGTACAGATCCAGGGCGACCTGTACTTTCTGCGCCAGATTACTAGGCACAATTGGGCCTTTTTGGCAGAAAAAATTACCCGCATAGATATCGAAGGCAGCACGGTTGAGCTGCTCGAGCGAATGTACTACGGGGAAGGGGTGACCTTAACCACCGGCAAAGATGCCGTGGTGGTACACCCAAAAACATTAAGGTGGCACATGGAGGTCCTAAAGGACCACCGATTTGTGTATAGGAAGCCCTACAAGGAAAAGAAGGAGGGCCTTTGGAGTAAGATAAAAAGAAAGCTGGCGGCCTGAATAAGGCGGGCCTGGTAAGTGGTGAGGCAGTGGGGCCTTCGGGCTCTCCTACTCACCATTCTTTTTTTTTGCCTCAAAGATATTTTAGCAGGAATGCGACCCATCATCATGGAACACTACACGAGGATACGCCCATGGCCAATAACCCTTTCTTAAAACCCAGCGACAGCTACCAACGTCAGATTAACCCCATTCGCCAGTACATCGACCAGATGGCACACTATCTGTCTATCTCTACCGGCGACCCAATCGAGCAATGCCGCACCTATGTCCAATCTCGGTTAACGCCTGATCAGTTGCCCTCTATCCGGGATCCATTAGTCCGGCATTATTACCGTGATGACAATGGGGATAATACTGTACAAGAAACACCCCTCAGTCGGTATATTCAGAATGTTACTCAGAATGATTACATTTTAGTCCCTAGCTTTACCGTCTACCTTTCTCCTAAACAAAAACCGTCGATCTTAGTTCGCTTTACTGAAAAGAATAAAAAGCTACGGTCCATCGCTAAGAAGAAAGCGCATCATGCTAAAGCCGAAGGTAACCTCTTAGAATACGACTACCAGAATAACGTACAAAACAAAAAGAAGATTTACAATAATGCCATGTCAGGTGGTTTTGGTGCCGAAGGTACCATTCTGTACAATCCTTCGGCACACAGTACCCTCACTTCTGTCACCCGTTCCGTCGTCTCACTGTGCAATGCGACCAATGAAAAGATGTTGGCAGGTAACCGACATTATTGGTCACCCGACATTGCACTCAATGACCTTATTGCCGTTACGACCTACACAGACTACGCGGCACTGAATGCCGTTATGGTGCATTACGGTCTCCATTACCCAACCGCTGAAGAGACATTGCGGGTGGTGCAGTATTCTACTGACCTCTATTGGCAGGACGGAATCTATTTGCAACCCATCCATGAGTTCATTCAACGTTTGACGCCGATCCAACGCGCCAGTTTTGTGTATACGGGAGACTTCTACCATCTCAGGGTCTTTAATCCGGAGGTCATTCGTACATTACTGCATACCCTGAGCCAACGGATTACCACCCCCCAACCCGATGCATTAGCGATCCTACCTACCCTCAATGAAGACATCGTGTTACTCACGCATCAACTCTGTACGGATCTAGTGCGCGGGTACGGTAGAAATTATGAGAAGATGGCGGAAGCCGGATTGTTAGATACCTTACTCAGTACTGCTCTGCACGTTGAGTCGACCATTAATCGATACAAAGACTTGATTAATGTATTTTTCTTAACCGATAATGTGCCGGCCTCTATTGCACAGATACCGCACATGTTACGTCGTGTTGTTCCACTCAGCGATACCGACAGCTCATGCTTCGCTACCGATAAGTGGGTCGAATGGTACCGCGGCACACTTGTCAATGATCCGGAATCATTGGCCATTGCAGGGGCCGTTGCTTATTTGACTACGCAATGTATGGCACACACGCTGGCGACATTCTCGGCAAACATCAATACGCCGGTGCAATACATGCATACGCTAGCAGTTAAAGGTGAGTTCATTTGGGATGTCTTCTTAGCGACGAATAAAGCTAAGCATTATGCGGCTCGCCCTATTTATCAGGAAGGAAATGTTTTTGCGACACCGGAGTATGAAATTAAAGGGGTGCACCTTATCAGCAGTGCGAGTCCATCCTCCGTCATTCAGGATTTGCATGGGTTGATTAAACGGACCCTCGACCGTATTGCTGCGGGCGAATACGTTTCCATGCTGAGCCTATTGACCCATGTTGCAGATTTAGAGCGGGCGATTACGCAATCACTCCTTTCGGGTCAAGAAGAGTTTTGCCGTACGACAATGATTAAAGATGCCGCGGGCTATGTCTTGGATAAAGACAAATCACCGTACCAATACTACACGTTATGGCAAGATGTGTTTGCACCCAAGTATGGAGAAATCCCACCACCCCCTTATACGGCTATTAAGATTCCGACCACATTAGAGAATAAGACCGCAGTTAAACTGTGGTTGCAATCAATGCCCGATCAGGCATTTGCGCACCGCATGATGGAATGGATGCTGAGAGTCCGTCGTACGGAGATTGGTGTCTTTCAGATTCCGAAAGACCATGTATTGTCTAACGGTATTCCTACAGAGCTCAAATCGATCATGGACACCAAACGTATCGTATTAGAGTTGACCAACGGGTACCGGTTGATCCTGCAGTCATTGGGATTCTATTGTAAGAAGAATTGGTTGATTAGCGAATACGGGTATTGAGGCGTCATAGCCCCCTGAGAGCAGTATCGCTCTCAGGGGGCTATGACTCATACTGCTGAATTCAATTGCAGTTTGATGAAACGATCGTACGCGTGAGTGTCGTTCATAAAGGCAGCAGCTTGCCATTTCTCTAACAGATATGTCTGATAGTTGAGATTGGCTTCACTTAAAGAGGAGATATACTCTTTAACTGCACCCAGCTCTTGACCTCCGGTTAGGTACATTTGGTCAATTCGGATATACAGTTCATTATACAGGTAGGCTTGGACAGCCAATACGCACAATTTACTGAATGCGATCCAGTAGCGGGGGTTTAAATTATTCAGATGTTCATCATTGGCCAGCATGCAACGCAATATGTACGACGAAGTGACCCGGGCTTGGTCGCGTACCAGAATACTGCGCGGTCCGATTAATTCGACATATGCGTTTGAAATAGGCGGTACGCCACCGACACTGTCGCTGACTCGCTGGATGGCCCCTGTTAAACTGTTCATGCTCTGAGGTGCGACCATACCGATTCCGGGATTCATGTCGCTGTACGCACCTGCATACGGCAAATACCCGATTGACAATACGGACATAATCTCCCGGTATTGCGTTCGCTCTCCCGGAATATCGTACACCATGCTATAGGTATCCACATAAGTCGGATTCAAACCTTCCAGTGATACTAAACTGTAGGCCCCTCCGACTAAGTCACAGTCGACCAAGACCCGTGGTCGTATTATTTTTGTTAAAATTTGCTCATCCAGACTGATCGGTGCGGTCCGCCATGTTCGTTGTGGTGGGTTAAAGGCTACGTTTAAAACGTAGGACGGAATGGAAAAATGGATCTCCCGTAAAGCAGTCGCGAGTGCAGTCATAAGGTCACCTGACAATGAATCAAACAGTAGATGTCTTAACAGACGAAGAACGGGCAGATGCCCTGGCCTTTATTAAACGGTTAAACGATTGCGAAGTCGACTATGCCGCCATTCAGACGATCATCTTGCAGTCCTTGGAGATGGTCATCGCCTATGCCGCACGGCGTACACAGTCAACCGAGTTGGCTATCTTAGAAGCCTTCATGCGAGAACGTCAACTTTTACCGGGCATTCTGTATGACGGCTCTAGTGTGTCCGCCCATATTTACAGTTCACACCTTAAAGAACACTATGAGACGTTAGGAATCTTCTTGATTCCGATCGAGCCCTTTGCCCGGCATTATATCCATTAACGTAATCGGCGCAACAAGGCGCCGATTTGCATCTGGACCTCCAGGGCGATGCTCGCAGGTAATGCCTGTGTCAGACTCTGATCCCGCTCCATGCGTGTCAGTAAGCGTGACAAAGCATTCAGGTCATCTTGGTTCCGACGATACGACTTATTATCCATTAAATCCAGTAGAAATTGTATTACCGGCAATCGACTCACCACCAAGGCCCATTGGACTTGACGGGTTGGAGCATAATCCGGCAATTGCAACGCATCTTCTTGATTCTCCGCATAGACGGCAGGTAAAGTCTTCAGTACGTCGCTGTAGTTTAAGCTACGACCTTCTAAGCGTTTCAGGTATTGCCCCAAGGATTGATCTAATTTCTGGTGGTAGTCATAGAGCAGAAAAGGATGTTTGCGGGTTGCTTGTCCCATGGGAGCACCGTAGTACAAATTCATCAAACGGTTCATGACTACATAGTCAAAATGCTGATAAAGCATATTGGGCAATACATGCATATGAACGAAGTGATTGATACCCAGTAGACTCATGCCCGCCTGCTTAAGCTTACGGTCTTGCTCCAAAACAAAGGCACGAAACTGAACAGCCAATAACACTAAGTTAATACTCAGCACGACCATACCTATATCGGTACCCGATTCCCGTCCATTTGGCAATAGTAAGCCCAAATGCGATTGCGGGTGACGGTGTACTTGAATGGCAGAGACATGTCGCCAGTGTTTATCGGCTTTCAAAGGGTCAAAGTAATTTTCACGAAGTAACAATACTTCAGGACACCCGGGCCCATAGAACGCCCCATCAAACAAATGCCCAGCAGTTAATTCACTGGTCATCCGAAAACTGTTAGCCGTATACGGTGCGCGAGTATCTGCAACAGAGGCATACTGACTAATGGGGTATTGCATAGGAATGTCTAAGGCACTCAATAACCGGATTAGTATATGGTTATTTTTGACGGCATAGACACGGGACTGGTAGTAATTGACTACATCGGCGATTTCTCGTTTATATACCGCACGGAGGTACGAGAACGCCGGATCGTGAAAACTGGTCTGTTGTGCGGTCGCGGTGGTAAGGAATAGATCCAACATATTGTTGCCTATAAATAAGGATCCGCCGGAGTCTGTCATCGGGCGGCTGGTAGTTCAAACGATCAGGATTTACAGCGGTGTACCATAAAAAAATACGTACACTGTATGATGATTTGGAGGGAGAACCGATCAAGATTTCTACTAAGACACTTTAGTCTACTTATTATGTAGTAGATTGCTTCCTGTCCCTCCGGACAGTGCGTCCATACCACGATCCTGTGGGATCGTACTATTCCCTATGCCTCTCATCGGACTGCCGATTGGGTGTGCAGATTTGTTGTGTATGTTTCCTCCCATTTGCCTCTTTATTGTGCTGCATCTTGCCTTCACGGGCAGGGTGCAGTGCAGTAAAGGGATCTTTTTCTTTTCTTTCAGACCGCTGCGTCATTTCAAGCCTTTTTTGACGCCATATACTTTTAATGAGCCTTAATCAGAGAGGGCTCGCACAGTCCGATGGATCGGACTGTATGCATGCATGCATGGAATTCTGATTCTTTTTACCGTACTACTAAAATAGGAGCGCTCCTCATGGCTATTCAAGATGCCAATGCAACTGTAAAAAACCCTTCCGCCCAAACCACCATGGGCCAGGCCTTTCAACAAGCCCAACAGGCACAACAGCCGTATCAGGCACCGCCGCAGATGCCACCGCAGGCACAGCCCCCGACGGGCTTTTCGTTCCACTCCGGTGGCTACATGTTCAAGCCCATGTCGGAAGGGCTCGGCTCCAAATACTTGTCGACTTTACACGACAAGATTGCAGAGATCTACAAGAAGGAGATGCATCCTTCAGTAGAAGTGGCGCTGATCAATCTCGACAACACTGTTGAGACAGCGCTGTGCTTTTCATCGCTGGTGGTTTGCACCCGTTTCAAGGCAAGGCCTGAATTGGGGGTGGCATACCACATCCTAATCGTTGAGGCGACCGCTGAAAGGCCGGCGGCCGTCTATCAGTCCATCTACAATCAGCAGGTCGAGATCCTGCGGGTAACTGGCGATGCCATGGACGATGAACTGTACAAGCGGGTGCTGGACAAGGTAACTCAGCAGTATCCTGCCGGACCATACCGCATGGCCGATGCGTGCGTAGTACCGATGACGTTTAACCTGGACGATGACTCAGTGGTTAAACGTCTGGCGTTCAACGCGTCGTTTGCCTGCACTACCGAATTGGAAGTGCATTCACCGGACTTCGCTGAAATCAACTTGGCCATGGCGCGCTATGACAGCACCCTGATCTGTGATGTTCAGTTCGCCCGTCAGAACTTGGAGAACAGCATGGGCGAACCCGTGCGTTCGGACATTACGGTGAAGTTCAACAGCCAACGGAGCCAGAACCAAGGCCAACAGGATCAGCGGCAGATTCAGTCGCTGAATGCCGGTAATCGTCAAACAAACCTATCGGGCATCTCGGGCTTCATCGACACGGTGTATGCTCCGTTGGCCCCGATGAACACGTACAACTTTTACCAGCCGCAGGCGTACAACACGCCCACGCAGCGTTACGTTGCACGCTTCGTTATCACTGACATCATGTCGGAGATGCGTTACACCCCCGCTTCGATCTTGCTCTGGCTCGCCACGGCAATCGGTGTTAGGGATGATAACAACTGGATCTTGGCCCTACGGCCGTCGCCTAACAAGGAAGGCATCGACTTGTACGACATCGGAGCGTTGAATATCGATGCCAACTTGGAAAACAATCCGCAGGGCTTTGGCTCTCGGATTGATACGCGCACCGGTACGCAACAGCCATCGGAGCTTGGTCAGTTGATCACTAGCTTGTACCGTCAGGGCTTGATCATCAGTCTGGACGTCCCGGATTGTGGACCACAGACGTGGTACCTGCATGTCTTTAAGGAAGCGGAGATGGGCAACCCCAACGCCATCGACATCATTCTGAACGCAGCCAATACGCTGACGAATGGTCGGTTCAGTACGCATTTTCAGCCCGGCCACGAGATCTTTACGGATAAGGACAACCGTATTCATACGGGTTACTATGTGGACAGTGCGGGAATGAAGAAGGACATTCGGGCTATTGACTATCTGGCGGTCTGTAATCTCATTGGCGAGAAAGATCCCAATCAGATTCGCATCTGGTCGGATACCTTCTACCGTACGGAAGTGCCGCTGATCTCGCGGCTGGCACAACGTAAGAAGTTAATCCAGGGCCTCACGCATGAAGCGGCCGTATTCACTGGTTTCGCTCAACGGGTTACTTTTAGTACGGAGTTCATGCAAGCGCTGGTGAAAGGGTGCTTGGAGGCGGGTCTGCGGGTGCGGATCAATACACCCACCTCGGTCGCCGATATCAACCAACAGAGAGGTATTGGCGGCTTTGTCAACGAAGCACTGCTCATGCCTACCACGGCGATCGGGCAGTCCTTCATGGATCGCTCGTATGGCTATCAGCCGGTGGTGTACGGTCATCAGGCCACGTACAATCGTTTTTAAACGATAACTTGTTGTTGCTAGGAGAGTCGTGAGGCTCTCCTAGCCTTGTTATGTTTTTTCTTACTCACTGCATTCGCCTTATAGCAGCATAGCAGGAAGAGCGTCATTGCTCTTCCTGCTATGCTGCTATTTTTTTCAGGCCCATATACTTATTATGATAGCGTACCTGTATGACTATCCTGGTTTATTCTCCGTAACAACAACAAGAGGAGCATTCCTATGCCGGTCTATCAAGAGCTGGTTAACTTTAATGAATTGGTGACCCAATTACGATCACCGCCAATCATCATCAATGACTTGGTGAACATCATCTCCGCCAGTCGAGATTACATTCGCATTCTGATCATGACGCATTACACCAGCGACATGATTTCCATCCTGCCCTCCTGTCTTTGCGGCAGAACTAAAGGTGAGTTTGCCATCGAGGTCGAGTGCGAATATTGCCATAAGCCTGTCCGCTCGATCATCAAAGACGACATTGAACCTTTGGTGTGGTTTAGAGCGCCAGAAGGCGTGGAAGCGTTGATCAATCCCACGATCTGGCATATGTTAAATCAACGGTTCAAGAAATCCGGCTATTCCGTAATTCAGTGGATCTGTGATCCCACCTATCGCCCGAACATCAAACAACCGCCGATCATCGCGGAGTTGTCAGAACTCGGAATCGAACGAGGGTACAACCACTTCATCCGGAACTTTTACCAGATCACGCAGTTACTTTTCAGTCACAAGGTGTTTAAGGTCACGGGCCGAAAAGCTAAAACGGACTATCTGTATCATTTGCTCAAGGAGCATCCTAATGAGATCTTCAGTCAGTATATTCCGCTGCCCAATAAGTCCTTACTTATTTTGGAACAGAATTATACGGGCAAGTGGATGGACAACATCCACGTGGGGGCCATTGATGCGATCATGATGATCGCCGGGATTGATAACCCGCTCTCCGATCATACCCTCCGGACCAAAGAGCGTCGTACGGTGAAGGCACTGACTAAACTGTCGGACTTTTACATCAAGTTTTACAAGTCTAATCTGAGCAGCAAGACCGGAATTTTCCGTAAACATGTCTTTGGTACCCGCAGCCACTTTTCATTCAGGGCGGTGATTACCTCACTGACCAATGACCATGCGTACGATGAGATCCATGTACCTTGGTCGGTAGGCCTAACGGCATTTCAGCCCCACCTGCTAAATAAGCTGATGAAGCTAGGCATCGCCCAAAACGATGCCGTTGGGATGTTATACGGGCATGTGTATAAGCATCATCCGTTGTTGGATAAACTGCTGCAAGAACTCTTGTCCGAAGCACCGGAAGGTAAGATCAGCTGCATCATTCAACGCAATCCTTCGTTGCTGGCCGGGTCTGCACAACGGGTATTCATCACCAAGTTTAAGACCGATGTGTACGATAACACCCTGAGTTTATCCATCTTAATCACTAAGGCACCCAATGCTGATTTTGATGGCGATGAGATGAATGTCAGCTTGGCCATTGATCATTACATGGCGGATCAGTGGTACGGCTTAGCGCCGCATAAGAATGTTTTCGAAATGACGCGACCCCGCGAGATCTCGGGCAATGTGAGTTTGCCTAAGCCGGTCGTGGCCACGATCTCCAACTTCGTTTCATCGAGGCGGGGGTATCAATTCACAGAGGAGCAAATCGCTCGGTTTAATGCACTGCCCGAAGCCAGTTAAAACTGACTCCCGGGTGAAGGTATTACTATGAGTGACACATCTGTAACAAGGTGTTACAGGGATGGACTCGCTGGTACTCCAGCATTTTAACGACCAGGTGGTACTGGCGTATTACTATCGGGCGGCGACACGGACGTTAATGCCTTTGATAGCGGCCGAGGGGATACCGATTTCTGTCCATGCCCCTCATCACGTATAACGGCAGCACATTTTCCAGTGCTGTCATTGACCTTTTAGGACTTTTATGCAAACGACCACACCTTTGACCTTGAAAGTGAAATTGCCAGAACCTCGTCCGGCGACTGCGGACCGCACACCGACTTCTTCAAGCTACAGTTCGCCATCTGCAAAGACGTTGAATGTAAGTTTAGAGTCAACCAGTGCTTGGAATCAGAAAGCCTTGCCGATTGATGGGAGGACCCGCCTATCCGAATGGTAGAGTAACGACACACTGACTTCGCCACGATTGCTATCTGGCAATCGTGGCGTTATGCGCCATATTGTTTTATACCGAGCCATTATCTTGTTGGAGGCAACATCATGCGCATGTGGATGGTCGATCCGGCACTACTTTGCGACCAGCATTTATTAGGCGAGCACGGGGAATTGCACAAGTTTTTACACAATTGGATTAAGCATCAACCCATCTTAAAACGCTTAGAAGGAAATGCCATGGAACCGTTAAGTTATAAGTATCGACACGATGCATTGGCGCGGGAGATGGTACGGCGAGGGATGCGGCATCAATCCCCGCTGACCCAACCGGACTTTAGTTATTTGCCAGAGGAACAACAAGCCTACCGGATCGATGTCGAGAAGAATATGGATCGGCTATGCCAACGGTGTGATACGTGTCGTGAACGGATACACACTGCCATCGCATTGGCTGCACTGCAAGGTAAAACACTGCCATATACTAAAAATGAGCCACAGAGGAGGTACCAATGATTAATGTGATCCATGGCGGCGGCGATGCTTTTGACAGCATCCTGTACGCTCAGCAAAACCCGGCAAACCAGTATTATATCCAACAACAGTTGGAACGAATTAATACTACGCTAACGGACAGCGGCCGGGCCTTCATGAGTGCGTGTAATGAAATTTACCAACAGGTGAATAGCAGCGAGGCGATGCAATTAGCGCGCTCCGCATTACGTGCAGCCAAGTCGTTGTTTCAGCCGAACGTCATCCAATACCTGGATACGTTGGAGCAGATTCAGACTGCGCCACCGATTATGCAACGGTGGGTCATGTCCTGTCCGGACATTCGTGCACTGTACCAGCAGCAACGCTGTCATGGCTACGGTGAGGCCTATACGACCGACTTTTCACCGAATAAAATCGGGGATGCCGATTATAACTACCGGCGAGTCATGGATGGTGTCGTGGTGGTAGAGGAAGCCGAAGAAGGGTGGACTTGGTATAGTCGCCAGTATGCCGAGGATTTATTGGAGGGTGATCGAGAGCTATCGGCTTTTGAGCGATTAGATGTCATACGGACTTGGGACATTGTCCGTATGGCTATCGAGGCCGGTGATGACCCCACCCACCAGGAGGGCGGTAGTCTATGATGAGGAGTAGGGTGACTATGCTATAGACCGCATTCTTACGCAGAGGTACGCCCTATGAATACGACAACAGATCCTCGGAGAGTCCCGTCGCTCTCCGAGGACGGATGGGTTACAGACGCCAAACATAAAGCGGACTATTTAATGGCCCACTTTTTTTTATCCGATTACAGTCAAACCCAACTCTATCTCGGACAAGTATCCAGTTTACCCTGGGTCATTCAAGCCGGTCAAGGCGACATTCCTCGCACTGTTTCGTTACTGCGTCAGGCCTTAGCGACGTATTTCCAACGGTATTTTGATGAGGTGGTCGTCGATGTGGTGGATCAGACATCGGTAGACAGCAGCAGTGTGGAACTGGTGTTGTATATTGCGTTTCTGGATCCGCAAACGGGCATGACGTATACCGTGAATGAAGTCTTACAAGAGCGCAATGGCGTCTTCAGTCGCGTAGCGTCTATTAGTAATACGGGGAGTTGATGGTTTCTTTTTACAGGTAATTTGCAATGACTGAACAAAATCTTCAAGAGTTTTCAAACAGCTTAGAAACCCAGATGTACCAACAGACCATGGGCCAAGTTTCAAAAGACATGGGCAAGGTCTTTAATGCATTGTGTGTAGAGAATGATCCGGTACTGGGCCGTATTCCGGAGCGAATTTTTAGGGATTATTTCTTGCCGTATTTTGCGGGTGAGCGGTCCATGGAGGACACAAATATTGTAGCACAGTGGATCTCAGTGGCCGGCACACCGTCCGCAGAGGTGCGGGTGATTGACGATGTGACGCAAGAAGAATTGTACCGGGTACCGCCGATCATGAGCACCCAGTTTCTGGATGTGCAGACACGACCTAACGGCCAGTCCATGAAAGAAGTTTTAGAACAGGCGGCGTTATACCGCCGGAACATTCCCGCACAAGGTGAACGCTTTTTGGAGATGGCGTACGGCGATAAAGCCCAAGTAATGTTGCGCAATGCCCGTTTACCGGAAGAGTACAACCGCCGCTGGGGTGAAATTATGGTCCGCTATCGGAAACAAACGAGTCCAATCCAGGGTACAGTGGGCCATGTACCCGATTCATCCATTGACTACGATGAAGAAGTTTAAGCCATGGCATTAAAACAACCGCTGCGGTGTTTATTCATCAGCGACATTCATTTGTTCCACCGGCGAAATCCAACGCAAGATATTATCGCGAATTTACGGACATATCTAAAGCCGTTTCATAAAGACGAGCCGTTGGATTTATTGGTGATTGGGGGTGATTTGTTTGATCGCCTCGCGGAATTCCATACAGTAGAGGTCCACGATGCCTGTATGTGGTTAGCCTGTCTTTTGGAGCTGTGCGCAAATAGAACTATCAAATTGCGTATCTTGGAGGGCACCCCACGCCACGATTGGGGCCAGTCCCGTATATTAAGAACATTGGCGAACATATTGCCGATTCCGGTAGATTGTGCGTATGTCAATACCTTAAGCATCGAGCACATTGCCGAATGGGATTTGAGTATTCTGTACATTCCTGACGAATGGACAGATCGGGCCGATAAGACATATGTGCAGGTAAAAGAGACATTAGCGGCCCATGGTTTGACCCAAGTGGATATTGCCGTAATGCACGGAATGTTTCAATACCAGTTACCTACTGGGGTAACGATGCCGTCCGTACACCAAGAGCAGGATTATCTGAAAATCGTGCGTTACTTGATCTCGGTAGGGCATGTACATACGCCATCTCAATATGAACGCATCCACGCCCAAGGTTCTTTCGATCGATTAGCCCACGGTGAGGAAGAACCCAAGGGTGGGTTGTGGTGTACCTTGTATCCGGACGGCCACTATGCATGGCTGTTCCGGGAAAATAAACAGGCTATGATCTTTAAGACGATCAGTTTAAAAACCATGCCGATCGAGAAAACCTTGAATTACTTAGAGCGGCACGTTAAAGACATGCCCTTTGGCAGCCATGTTCGCATTCGTGCGAAACGCGATCATCCGGCAATGATGGCATTAGAGGCTGTTCGCAAAGCGTTTCCATTTTTATACTGGACTAAACAATCAACCGATGAAGATGAAAGTGTGTTGCCCGCAGAAACATTAACTCAGGAGTATTACCGTGGCCTGACCATTACTTCCGAGAACTTATCATTATTGTTGATGGAGCGTGTCCAACAACGCCACACCTGCCCATTAGAGCAACAGCGGATCATGGTGCAACTGTTGGAGCATGTTTTATAATGTTACCCACCGAGTGGACTAGGGTGAATGCCCTAGTCCACTTTATGCACGCGAGGATTTTGTACTATGAGTTTAGCAGACCGTACGATCGGCGGTTTTCCGATTGCGATAGGCACGAGCTTGGCCTTGGAAACGTTGTTTGAACCACGGTTACCCCCGTATGACCCTGACCGAATCATCCCTGAAAAAGGGGATATTCGTCAATACCAGACGGTTTGGTTTAATCTAGCGACGTTGTTTAGAAACGTCATTGGGGCAATCACCAAAGAGCAATTTAAGGCTGCCTCTGTTCGAGATTTGACAGAAGCATTAGAACATGAATGCGATGTTATTCAGTCTATCTTTGAGCAAGAAGGCCAAAATGCCTGTAAACCGTTCTTCTATATGGCCGACTACCCTCAATTAGAGCGGCATAAAAAACAGAACGTGGTGGATTTACGGGAAGAGCGTACGCCGGATCAGTTGGCGTATAAGGCGGCCTGGCTGGAGATGGTCAATTCCTTAAAGAAACAAAACAATCGCTCGTGGTGGATTGCTCTCGAAGATGCGGTAGTGCCATCCCAGCGGACACGCAGTTTGATTGTGACGCACGTACCGATTGACTTGAGTCAGTACGGTAAATTTGAGCGCTTGGTTTTGCTAGAAAGCCATACGGGTAAATTAAAACCTCGTACGCTATGGTATACCAAGTATCATGAACTCGGCCGTGAAGACTTACACACGTTGCCTTTCCACAAACCCTTGTTGTATTTGTTTGGAGACCATAGTCAGATTCGCCCAACAGCACCCAGCCTACGGCGCATGATCATGGAAATCTCCCGCAATCGGCAATTGACCCCGATGACGCAATGTATGACTGTCCGGATGCATTTGGAACTGGATTTCCCGGATAAGGATTTCCTAGCCCGTTTGTTTAAAACGGTTTGATTAGCCTGAAAAAAATACAGCCGGGCTATACGGTATGATCATTGGGACTATGTCCGATGCATCTTTCTTTTCACACACGCACAAGAGGAATTACACTTATGGCACTGCCTGACACGACTGCCCTACATCCCGCTAAGATTCTAGACTTTACCCGACTGCAATTGTTTACACCGGCACCGAATGTACAAAATGTGCGGTCTAAATTGTCGTTCGGGTTTCGTGACGGGAATGCTAGGATCACGGTATTTACCAACGACCCTAACGATACCACTAATAAAGGTATCATCTATGCCGGCTTCTCTCCGGAGATGTTCGACATTTTCTTGACCTTGTTTGAACGGGTAATACGCTCTCCTGAAGAAATCAAGCATTCTATCGACTGTTTTACTACCCGCTATGAGGACAATAAACCCACCAACGAAAAGATACTGAATGCACAGGTGTGGTTTGGTAAGGATGCCAGTAAACAAGTGTGGATCTCTGTAACGGCTAATGGACGCCCGCAGATTAAGTTCACTTTCCAAGTCTCGGAATGGCATAGGTTCTACCGTCCCGACGGTACGGAGATGGACGCCAGTGAAGGTTCATCCATTGCGGCCATGGCGCACCTGAATTTATTGCGGCAGATTTACGGTAACATGATCACTCATTACCTGCAAAACCCGCCACCCCCCAGAGAACGCATGGCGGAGCCTGCGCGGCCTCGTACACAAAGCTTTGACAGCGATAGCGCAGGTCAAAACGGCGGTTTGTCATTCGACAACGACGTACCGTTCTGAGCTTTGTCCTTCCAGTGGTCGTGACCCGACAGGATAACCTCCAATCCGTTACAGCCTCATATACTACTTATGAGACCCTGTCTTGTCGGGTCTACAGCGAGGTAAACATGAAAGCAGAAATTATCAACTTGCTCCACCCCACGCTCAAACCCCAAGTGAAGGTTTGGCATGGGGACGAAGTCTTAGATTTTCAAATGAGCGGGATTGGCAAGGATGCACTGAAGGATAAGGATGTATTTGTACAATTGAATCAGTTTTGGGATACCTTATCGGTCAGTGACCAAGAACACGTCTTCAGCATCTATAAACACATTTATACGTTGTTGA
Organism: Methylococcaceae bacterium; assembly: GCA_051007495.1. Taxonomy (GTDB): domain Bacteria; phylum Pseudomonadota; class Gammaproteobacteria; order Methylococcales; family Methylococcaceae; genus CAIVXW01. The sequence goes on from JBPCSC010000325.1 coordinate 17,463, forward strand.
GGACTAATTTTGAGATGCTCGTACACATGCGCGAACTCAATCGCTATGTGGTCGAACTCCTCAACTTTCATGAATACGAACGCATGCGGCATTGGATCGTGTTCATTAGCGACATCGTCATTCCCTCCAACTTCTCTGAGGATTATAAAACGGCTGAAAATAAGAATACTTCACGCGAGCGGACGTACACCCGCGGGGAGTACGTCGGCTTGGTGACGTTGGCATTGATCTTTCGCACCATGATTCCGGTCTGGGGTGAGTTCATAGCGGGGACTCGTAAGGAGACGGGTACGTCATTTAAGGAGTATTACGCGTTTCAACTATGTTCCCGGAGTAATGTACTGCATACCGAGCCGTATGAAAAGTTACGGTTGTATGTGGATCTGGCGATTGGAGACGATAACCAGAATAAGGACAACATTATAGACGGTATCAGCAGTGAAGATTTTTCAAACTGGATGCTGGCCGGGATTGCGATTCGGCGCTTGTGTGTGGGCGATATCTCGGGGGTCGGCGGTGATCCGGAGGCCAATCTCGTCACCTCGGTATGGAAGTATGTGACGCAGAAAATCAAACCGGATGATGGTAAGGGCGATAACAGCATCAAGAACAAGGAGTACGATGACGATGGCGCAAGTCCTGAAGACAAGCTATCCGTCCTGGAACGCTATAAAAATAAACACAACATCTCAATCGGTGACATCACCGTCTTAGAGTACAGTGTGACCAATTTACCAGCGTTGGCGTTTAGGTTGAGTCAGAACATGACACCGGAATTGTTAGAACGGAGTTTGGCCAGTGTGCAAATGCTCAACCCTGTTCCGATACGAGATCCGCAGATTACCCTACTGCGCTGGGTTATGAAACCCGTGATTTCGCCGCAAGGGATTTTATACCTCAGTAAGCCGAGTATCGTCAACCTCATGGGGGTGATGCAAGCCGTACTCTTGGCGCGTGGCTATCCATTCTTGGCATTATTGTCGACGTGCTATGCCGATGTGTCCCAAGAAGAACTGAGGGTATCCAATATGGACTCACGTGCCCACCTGTCGAAGGAACGTAGAGCCCGGTTAGATGAACTCTACCCGTATTTGAAGCACAGTGGACGTGGGCGCGATGCCAAGAAAGGTAAAATTAACATGGCGGTACACTCCATCGACATGGTGGTGGAGAATCTGTCGATGTATAGCTGGAAGCTCACTGCCGATCGAGAGCTCAGTGAGTCGATCGTCGGCACCAACCCATCCGGACGTTTGTCAGTCCCGTATGACATTCGTAACAATTTGGCAGATCTCGTCATTGAGATCGGTAGCCATACCTGGAAATGACGTATAACCCCGTAGACTAAATAGGAGTCTTGCATGAATAATTTTAATATCAACACCGGCAACCGCGTTATGGGCATGCAGGTTGAACAGATGATCATGGTCGAATCAGGAACGTACAACCCCATGTACAACCGACCGTACCAGAGCCACCTCGACGCCGGTGGCTTAAACCTGGTGATTAACCGGGTTGAGCAAATTGGGCACGGCCGTATTACTGGCCAATTGTTATCTGGCATCGCCAGTAATATCTTGAGCCCTACGGCGGTTGTCGATCCGACTCGCGAGATCGCCATCCCCCACGGGTGGAATGAGCGTAGAATTCGGTTTGTACTGAAGATTAACTGCCGATTCAACTTAGGCAGTGATATCACCTACTACTTCCAAGGGTACACCAACTACCCCGGGGTCACCATGCAAGGCGCCATCGATCCACAGATGGTGTTCATCATTAATTCGGTTATCGCCATCGGTAAAGCCGCTGTTAATTATGGCCCGATGGGATACAGCACCATGGATCGTGTGCTGTCGACCTTTCAAGTAGTGGCAGATCCGACATGGCAGTCCATGACTCAACAAGTCCACTCTCGCCTGATGCGTCCGCAGGATGTGTTCAGCGGGATGGAGGATAATTACCTGAGACACGGACTCGATCATTATGCCGGTCACGGCAGTCAGTCGGTCTACGATGTGCGTACGACATTACGCACGGATCCACAGCGCAGTAACCGATCCAATAACATGGTAAGCAATTACCTAAGTAAGGTTATTGACGGGTATTATACGTCTGCGCAGTTGTCTGACTTCGGTCACGGCAATGCAGACATTTTGACTAAATGTCAAGAGATGGTGATGGAGGAGCCCATCAGTGAAAATCCGTTTAACCGGTGGTTGGGTGAGCGCCGAAATCAGTCGGCTACTGCCTGGCACCAATTCACGTTCTCGGATTTAGAGGCGTTGGACCCTACGACCGCTCAACGGGTTCACTTCATGGTGGCGGGACAGGCGCAACAAGCCAACCAACACCAAGCTGGGTTGACCAGCTACTGGACCGGGGCAGATCGCACCACCGTAGTCGCCTCTAGCCTTACTCAGGCCGTTCCATCGTTGATGATGGAGAACCTGATCAGCAAAATCGTACTGCGTTCTACCAACCATGACATCGGAGGGGTCATGAACACGGTGTTGATTGATGTAAAATCCATCACCGGCATGGATTTAACCCGGTACTACGATCTGTTTATCCAACGATTGGAGCAAGAGGTGATTCGAGACTTTACATTCGGTAACCAGGAGCTGTACCAGTTGGAGATTCGATCCGACATCTTTGGCGAGACATGGATTAACTTGTCACTGGCCGGACAACCGCCGGTGCAGTATGTGGCACCTTCCTTCTGCGATAACCTGTACGCACCCATCGTCACCCAGAATGCGGCACAGTACGATGCCCTGGTGATGGACATGGAACGACTCACCTCCCATGTCAATGACGCATTGGGTCATTCACAGCCGGCCATACCCGCCGGAGCCCCAGTCGCGTACGTATAATCGTTTCTTTTTCACCAGGAGGCTTTGACCCAAAAGCCTCCCTTACCGTAGGACTACACCTATGACAGACTTACTCAAAATCTACACGGATGTGCTGGCATTTGCTGGCATAAAGGTCGATGACAATGCTCGGGTCTATACGCTGGTCAATGACGAAAAACAATACGTCATGGTCGGTGGATTGCCGATTGTGTTACCGACGGAAACCCATCTCCGCACAGCGAACATCAAGGAAAAATTGATCTTTCACCCGCTGTCTGAGAATATACTCAAACAGGGTGAGCCGGAGATTGTGCAGAAGCTCCGCAAGTTCATCAATATCCGACTGAACTATACGTTCGGCATTCTGGCGCAGTCCCTGCTGGTATTGGCTGCCTCCGAGAAGCTGCATCCGCAGTTGACGCCCGATCAGACAGAACTGATGATTACGTTGAAGTCGGCGGACAACACCATGGTCAAGCATTGGAGCGAGATCATGAACAAGACGTTTTCACAGAAGAAGTCGTTCGTGGATATTTACGTCCGGTACGGTGGAACCTACAAGGAACAACGGTACTTTCGGATCGGCGTTACGAGCTTTCCCGTGTATGAAGAACTGAAGCCGGAGAAAGGCCCCCTATTCGGAGTACAAGTTCGTAATAAGGACCGTGAGACATTGCGGGAGTTGTATCGGTTTATCTTGCCCGGGATTGATGTTTCTGAGCAATATTCATTCGGTTCCAATAGCAATACGGCCCCTTACTTAGATGCACTGATGCATTCGGCGATGAATGTCGCTTCGCGGTTTAACACCATCATCGACCAGTATCAGGAGTACATCATCACGGAGAGCAGCGGCATTACGCTGGAGCAGCTGAAATTCAGCTCCGATTGGGTCGATGCATTTGAGGATCTGGATGCGCTATTGCCCGCCATTCGACGGATTCCTGCCCAGCTGGTTACCGAAGAAGCACCGGTGGCGGCACCGCCACCGGCACCGGTGTATCCCCTTACGCCGCCCGTAGCCGCACCCCTGCCATCGCCGGCAACCCCGCAAGCACCCGCCACCGAATCTCAGGGCTTGCAGTACACGTCCCATGGATTGGACTTCAAATCGCTGGTTCGGCAACAGCCGACCTTGGCGATGAACATGCCCATGGGTCCAATGGGGTATCCGGGCCCTATGCCGATGGGTGGTCCGTACATCCCGCCCCCACCGGGCTATCCACCCGGGTACCAGCCGAGCCGGCCTACGGCGCCACAAGCTCCGTACCCGCAACCCTACCCGCCGGCTCAGTACCCTCAACCACAGTACCCGCAACAGCCATACCCGCAACCACAATACCCACAGCCGTATCCATCGGCTCAGTATCCACGCGTATAACCAGCATAAAGCCTAGGAGCACCAATGCTCCTAGGCCCTATACGACTCTTTTTTTACAACAAAACTTTACGGGTTCGGTACAACTGCATTAACAGATCTAAATAGGCAGTATCTGGCGATACAATCAACGTGGTCGTTCGATTAAAATCACCCGGATGGCGGTAATGATTAAAGAACAGAAAGGCCCAGTGATAGGCCTTAGGTATTTTTAGGGTATCCAATAAACCAAAAAAGTCACCGTGGTGTTTATCCGCTAACTGGCCGTCAATTGTGACCCCTTTGACATACCCCGCCGTAAAGAAATGCAGGTAATGACTCTCGATCAAATTTCGAAAAACTGGACTGTGAAAGGTGTCTTGTCCGGTTGGAGCAGCAAGATCATGAAGATACATAATGGAATTCTCTTACGTTACATATACTAAAAAGGCACAATAAACCAAGAGGTAATTGCACAAATGAATAAACCCAATGAACTGCACCCTGAACTATTAGGCATTCAAGCCACCAATTTCACGACAGGCACTAACAGTGCCTCACGTGCTTACATGTACGGCTCACACATCTCACAGCATCTGGTAATCGAAGGCTCGACCGAGAAACGGTTTCAGACTGGTGTAGAATGCCGTATGGGGGATTATGTTTTCAATAAGAAAGCCCCGTGTGACCTACGGGTATTAAAGGTCATCGATCGCTACCCGACACGGATCGACGTGGACGCCATTGCCGAAAATCCGGAAACCGTCGTGATTTACGAGGAAGTAATTCGGGAAGCCAATGTCAGTCGATTGCCGCGTATCGGGTGTTTGGTGATTCCCCGGCACGCGTCGTTTCACCAATACTTCGGGTTTGAATACAAGCACACGCCGGAGTTTAAGAAATTGGTACCGGGATTGCACCGATCAGGTGGGATGGATTATATTCAGAAAGACACCATCTTTGCAAACAGCCCGAGTATCAGTGAATACGGGGGCTATAAGACGGGTATCGAATTGAATGTAGCCGCTATGTCTCACCCAGCTGTGGCAGAGGACGGCATCTTGATCAGTGAGGATGTGTTACCTCGCTTACGTTTTAAGGTGTACGATAAGCGGGTCGTTGAGTTTGGTAAACGGGCTTTTCCGCTGAACCTGTATGGGAACACCACGCACTATCAACCGTTCCCGGAGATCGGGCAGATGATTCGTGATGATGGGATTCTGGTCATGCTGCGCAACTATGAACCTGAGTTGGGTCCTGTTTTGACATCGGTGACCGACTGCATGATGCCGGACTTCATCTTTGACGATGCGGTTTATGTACGGGGGCCGGGTAGCATCATTGACCATGACCAGTATGGCGGTAAGACTGAGATCAAATCCGGTAAGATCGTAGACATTAAGATCTACCACGATGAAAATGAGATCAGCAAGACACCGGAGGGCGTTATGTCGGGTATGAATAAGTATACCCGAGCTTTGAAACGCTTTTACCGTGAACTGTTAGATGCATACGAGTCGATTCGGGAAGAACGTCGCCGTAAATACGGCGAATCTGAGGTGATCCTCCGTCCAGAGTTTCACCGTTTATTGGTAGAAGCCATGGCCGTACTACGAGTCCCCCACAGCGTTGCTAAGAATGACGGTTACTTGAACTTGGTATACCGTAAAGTCCCGCTGGATGATTACCGGGTAGAGTTTACTATTGAGTATACGGTACAGCCTACGATTGGGTATAAACTCACGTGTGCCCAAGGTGGTAAAGGGGTAATTTGCTATATTGATAAACCGGAGAATATGCCGGTCGATGAAGCCGGTAATCGGGCGGATATTGTCGTAGGGGCAGAAACGACGTTTAGTCGTATGAACTTAGGGCGCCTCTATGAAATGTTCTTTGGGGCGTGTGAGCGGGATGTAACCAAAACCGTCCGACACTTGCTGAATCTGGATAAACAACCGTACGAGAATGCGTTGGCCGCACTGAACGCCCTGGATAAACAGGCGCCAGAGCGAATCGACAATGCCTACCGTTACCGCTTGGGGTTTTACCAGATCATTTCGCCCTTACAGTACCAGCATTATAAGGACTTAGACCGCGGCAGTCAGTTGGACCATTTAGCCCGGTTGGTTGAGAACGGTGGGTCAGTATTCTATCCGTCAAACCACGAGTCGGAGATCTCGGATGTAACTCGGCGGCTGCAGCAAGAGTATCAGCCCACATACGGCCCGATCACGTATGTAGGGTACAGTGGTAAACGGGTTAAGACGGAGTACCCCGTACGGATTGCGCCCTTGTACATGATGCTGTTGGACAAGATCACCGATGTATTATCCTCCGTGTCATCAGGGACTTTGCAGCATTTTGGGATTCTCAGTCCAATTACCCGGGCACAGAAATACACGTTCCCGCATCGCAATAGCCCCGTACGGACTATCGGTGAAACCGAAGGTCGAATTTTCTCAGGGTATTGCGGACGGGCAGCGATTGCAGAAATGATGGATCGCAGTACCAGCCCGACCACCCACCGACATGTCGTCTGGAATGTTTTGACTGCACCACAGCCCACCAACATCCCCATGGCGGTCGATCGACAGATGATCAATCTAGGGGGGTCCAAACCCTTGGGCCTAGTACGACACGTGGCCATGTGTGCCGGTTGGCGGATTGTGTACAAACCTTCCCAACTGCCGGTACAATCCCAATACGCCGTATCGTTTACACAACCGTAAGGAGGTTCTATGAAGACATTGAGTGCACGCTACTTATTGCAGTACAGTACGGCCCAACTGTGGGATGTCCTAATCGGTGACTTTAATCTGAAGTTTGACGATGGGACTGTCTTGGCTACCAATTACCGAAGTACGGGGTACAGTTCGTATTTCTGGCGAATGCACCGGGAGTATCCAAATACTCCCATCTTACCGCACCACCATGTGGACGTGGTATTGAATGGAGAAGTGATCTCGGCCAAGACCCACATCAAGCTATTGGGCAATGTGTATTGGGATGTGGTCGAGGTCTATCAGCTCATCACGCCCATCCTGCGCGATCCTCTTACCAAGTTGGTCTACGAGATCGTGAATGAGCTGTATGTGGATCTGAGTCACCGTGCGGAGCATTACGTCGTTTCGGTGGATATTTTGGACTGCCTGCAAGTCATCGACCACCCGGAGATTAAACCAGCACTGGTCGCGCTGGATAACAGCCAGGAGTCTATCGATAAGGCCTACAGCACGCTGGTCAAGTCATTGAATGGCTCGGAGGATCTGGTGGATAATGCATTAGCCAGAGCGACTCGCAGTCAAATGGTGAACCAAAATCAGGTCTTGCAATGCGTCGGTCCACGCGGCTTTCCAACGGAGGTGGACGGTCAGATCTTTACCTACCCGGTCTTACGGAGTTATACTCAGGGCATGCGGAGTTTGTATGACTTCGTGGCGGAATCTCGTTCAGCAGCCAAGAGTTTATACTTTGCAGAATCGCCGTTGCAGGATGCGGAATATTTTGCACGGCGGTTGCAGATCCTCTCCATGGTCGTGGAGCGGATCCATTACGATGCAGTGCCGGTCATGGACCCTGATACGCAGCAAATCGTTTACCGGGCCGGCGGGGATTGTGGGTGTACGCAGTATGTAAACTGGACAGTTAAACCCCCTCAGAAATCAGGGAATGGGCAATATCCGGGAGACTTGACCTTTTTGGAAGGGAAGTTCTATCGCAAGGATGACGGTACGTTGGGGGTGTTGAGTGTGAAAGACACTGCGCTGTATAATACCACCATTCAGATGCGCAGTGTCTTGACTTGCTTGGATGCAGACCCGCATGCGATCTGTCGAACATGCTTTGGTCAAATGGCGGATAACCTTAACCACGAGACCAATGTGGGACATATT
>JBPCSC010000326.1:0-2839 GCA_051007495.1 Methylococcaceae bacterium
ATATTCCTGTTTGTGGGCTGGATATTTGCCCTGGCTGAGTACACGCAACGCTGGAAACTGATTTTGATTTCCACCCCGTTTGCGTTTCTCATCCTGGATATTCTGTCGTGGTGGTTGACCAAGTTTTCACCTGCCTTTGCGTGGATGACCATGCTGGGTGGTATAGGCTACAGCCTGGCTTCCAGCATGATGATCTTTACCTCGCTGGCCCAGATGTGGGTTCCCCGTGAACACTGGCTCAGCTTCTGGGAAAACGACGAGGAATGATTCAAGCCGAAATCCTTGGTTTTAGGAAATAGGCCCGGACACGGATAACAGGGCTTCCCGCCTGTGTTATCCGTTGGGTCTGGGTCGCTAAGCCTGATTCCAGAGACTCATGAGTCCATCATCTACGGTGTAGGCGGGATTGTCTCGCTCGTCTGCCCCGATTGCCAGAAGCTCAAACGGCCAAGGGCTTTGGCTGGCCAATCGAACTGCTTCACTCAGTACCAGTGATCGGCCCGCCTGTCGTCCCGATCGGCTCATTTCAGTGGCCTCCTTTACGGCACCTTCCAGGATGGTGTAGTCCATCTTCACCGAAGAACCAATATTCCCCTCAATAACAGAGCCAGCCGCCAACCCGAAACTACAAGTAAGCGAGCGGAACAACGGGTCGTCACCGTCACGCAGTTCTCTGAATCCTCTCAGTGCATCCATGCACGTCCAGACGGCAGCATCGCACTGTGAGTGCGGAAAATAGGCCACTAAACTTTCATCCACATATTTGGCTACCTGGCCTCCGTGTTCCACCACGCAGCTTGAGCACAACTCAAAAAAGCTGTTGAGAACCTGAACAACGTCTTCTACAGGCAAGTTTTTTGACAAATCGGAAAATCCGGCCAAATGACCATACAGCACCACCTTCTCAGTACGCTGAACCGGTTGCAGCAGTGGATTGATGCCCTCGGTCAGCAGTTTTAGTACCGCAGGTTGGGTGTAACGCCCGATGATATGGTGGGATTGGGCGATATTTCTCAGCATGATCCGTATGGCTTGTAACAGCACCCCGCTGTCTTCGTTCAAGCAGACGGTACGCATACCCCAGTCGCTAAACAGACGTTCCGATAAACCGTATTCGGCACTGAGCACGGTCAGATCGCGGTGACGGCTGTCGGCTTTGATTTTGTCGAGCAGGCCATCCACCACTTCCGGTTGTCCTTCCAGTATCTGAAAAAAATATTCATGCACCGAGATCAGAACACCGGTCAGGCCGAGACGGGTGTTGTTAAGGCTGGAAGTGCGCCCGAGTTCAATGATTTCATCCTCGGTAAAGCTGGTGTGCATGGTGCTGACATACATGATGCGTTTTATTCCGGCTTCACCGACCGGACGCGATGAGGTGTGGGTCAGGTTTTGCAGTGCTTTGTGCATCATGCCGGTGCCTTTGGTCAAGGACTTGAAATCACTCTGCGAGAGTACAGTGATTTCGCAATCTGCTATACAGCGGACAGTCTCTGATCGCCGGTTTAGATAGGTATGGGCGATTTCACCGAAATAATCTCCAGGCCCGAGTTCACCCACTTTCTGCTCATCGCGGATAATTTCCAGCCGACCAGATTCCACGATGTACGCCATTTCAGCTTCTTCGCCTTGATGAAAAACTTCGCTTCCCTTCTCAAGTTGCACTTTCTGCAACCGGGCTTGAGGTGGGGTGGCCAGTACCGAGATATCACTGCGAAACGGAATGATCATGGCCCAGTCGATCAAAATGCGTAGATTCTTTTCCAACCCAGGCATTACCAGCAGATTGCTTAGCCGCGACAGTAACCAGGCCAGACCGCCTCTGAAGGCAAAGGCCCTGATGTCGCAAAAGGATTGAAAGCCAATACTGAACGGGCGAATAATGCGATCGTGCGGGGTATATACGCGGGTTTTGTATCCCTGGGTGGCGGCCCAGGCATTGTATCCAGCGGCCTCCCCAAATGATCGCCAGTCGGCAGCCGTGATGAAATGCGACTCACCGTCTTGCCGACAAGGTTCGGCAATAAAGATATGGGCAAATCCTTCCAGAGCCATGTTGCTCCGGGTCGTGAAGGGCCAGATCAGGCCGGGTGTGCCCATTATGCGCAGGGTCGGAAAGTTGAAACAGGCGTTAATGACCAACCCTGTTTTTTGTTGAGAACCATCACTCAGAACCAGCTCCTTCGCACCCAAACGGATGACGTTCACGCTTTTTTGCAACGTAATACCGGCCCGGTTTAGACATTCATCCCGCAGAGGCATACGGTCAAGCTCAAAGGAAGAATGGCTGTGATCGGTCTCTTCATACAAATGAACCGCCCAACCCGATGCCTTGAGCACAGGATAAGAATGCTCAATGGCTTTGAGCATCTGGCAGATCTCGGCGGCTACGCTGCAAGCTATTTCACCCGAACCCAGCACGGCGATATTCAACAAACGAATACGTTCTTCGGGGTCGTCTGTGAATTCAGCCTCTTCCACCAGATCAAGCAGACGTTTGCGTATGTGTAAGGCATCGCCTACCGAATCAATGGGTATGGCGTGTGCCAGCAACCCGGGTAAGCGAGTGGTTTCAGGAATGGCCGCCTGGGCTACCACCAATTCCGTATAGCTTAAAGTGAAGCGTTCGCCATTAGGACGCCTGGCCCAGATCATTCGATTGTCGCTGTCTATGGATTCCAGACGACCGATAACTACATTGACCTGCGGAATGATGCGGCGGATTGGATTGACCACATTACCGGGTTGAACTGTGCCACCTATCACTTCGGGTAGCAGCGGGGTAAACAGAAAATTGGAGTGCTCATGCAGCAGGCTGATTTTGACTCGGGTGTAAGCG
>JBPCSC010000327.1:0-5088 GCA_051007495.1 Methylococcaceae bacterium
AGTGAAAGGTTTGCTTTCCTCAAAAGGAAAAAACAACAGGCGGGGTGAAGTATTTGAACACTTCATCAAAGAACTTGAAAAAGTTGGCTACACACCAAAATGGCGCGTCATTAAGGCTGCCGATTATGGTGTTCCACAACTGAGGGAACGACTTTTTGTAATAGCCACCAGAGGGTGTAACGGATTTTATTTTCCAGAGAGAACACATGCACCTATTGAAGACTGCAATGGATTATTTTCGTATAAGCCCTATATTGGAATAGGTGAAGTCCTTGATGGACTGTCCAGGCCGGATCCAAAAATTAAAGGTACAACCGTGTATGACAGGCTGGATAGCCATGTTGATGTAACACCACCAAGAGATCGTGAGCGAATTGCTCAAGTCCCTGAAGGATCATATTTGGCCGCTCAGATTCACCTCGGAGAAGAACTCCGCTGCGGTTTATCACCCAAAGATACAACCAAATATTTACGCCTTCACCGAAATCGGCCATCCAACACCTTGCGGTGTGGTGAGATATTTTATCACCCTGTTGAAAGTCGATACCTGACCCCTAGAGAATATATGAGGATACATGGGTATCCGGATACATATCTATTAAAGGGGCCAATTCGTTCAAGAACCGGAACGGTTCCGAACCTGGATCAGCATAGACAGATAGCTAATTCTGTCCCGCCTCCGTTGGCCAATGCAATGGCACTTCAAATTAAAGGATTTTTAGATGAGCAAAATATTTGAACTGTATGGATATCGTCTTGATGGTTGGACGGTAGAAGCCACTGCCAATAGAGAAAAGGCATGGTGTCCTTTTATGGATGCCGATTGTGACGGAGGCGGAAACCGTAAAAATCCAAAATTGGAGACATATTTTCCCGAAAAGAAGATAGTTCAATCAGGTGTTTGTTCATTACGTGTACGGGATTCTGTACAGCCCTGGATTATTTGCCCCCGCCGTCTATTGTCCCTGAGAGGGCAGCACACGCATTATCAAACTTATGTTAGAGATCAACTGGTAAAATATTCAAGGCTTGAACAAGGAAAACGCTATCGGGCATGGTCAGAAGTGAAAATGAAAATGGAAACTGCCAACGATGATTATGAGGCAAAGTTATTCGATTACACTTTTGATTATGTCATAGCAGGCTCTACCAAAAAAAAACTATCCGAAATAGCTGTATTGATTGGTAAAGGGCTTCGTGCAACTCAAAAAATTGCTGAAGATAATCAATATACTTTATCCTCCCTAAATGGTGAGATTTGGATTGACGATTTTCCCTCTGATCCAATTGTCATAGTTGAAATCATGACATCTAGCACATCAGGAGGAGACAAAAACAAGCGAACCCGGATTGCAATGGCTTGCGAGGATGCTGTTGTTTCCCCAGGCAATCATAACGGCCCTGGAATTAACTATCGACAGGTATGGGCGAGAATGGTTAGTCAATTGATTGTAAAATCTCAAGTCGCCCTGGCGTGGAATGGTAAAACCATCTGGCTTCTTCAGGATGTTCTTGCTCAATACATTTCAACTACTACAGCACTTGATTTGTCAAAGTACATTGCTCAGAATCCTGATGAGGTTAATATACTCGCATTCGGGTATGGCCAGGTTGATACGATGGCTATTTCCCCTGTTATGGAACTAAAAAATTCTATTTTTTACGCCGGGCCTATTACTGGTCATTCAGACAGTTCCGTTCCAAAAGGCTTTTCTGAAATTGTAAAAATTGGTGCTCCCCCTGATAAAGAACATCTATGGCGTTCTTTGTTCAGGAAGAGGCCATGTGGAAGGATTATCTGTTAAGTAAATAAAAGAATTTTCATGTTGCGAATGAATTCGCACCTACTGTTATTGGTTCAGGGTGCGAATGAATTCGCACCTACTGGTATTGGTTCAGGGTGCGAATGAATTCGCACCTACTGTTGTTGGTTCATGATTCGAATAAATTCGCACCTGCTGTTGCTGGTGTAGGTGCGAATTTATTCGCACAAGATGGTTCCAGAGGTGCGTCGATTTGGTGTAAGCTACATCTTCGCTATTACTTATTTCCGGCCAGAAAAGGCCGCGACCCAAGGATGACACTGACCCGCCTGCGTGCTTAACTGGATGTTTTTACGTTTCCACTGTTTGTCACTTTTGATGGAGTTTATATGCAAACCTTGACCGCGACGTACCGTATCGTTACCCCCATGTTTCTGGGGGATGCAAAGCAAAATGCCACCGATATTCGACCACCTTCTATTAAAGGTGCCTTGCGATTTTGGTGGCGTGCCTTGAATTGGGGGCGATTCAGACAAAATACATCTGACGATGCTAAGGCTTTGTGTCTCTTGAATAAAGCTGAAGCCGAATTATTCGGTGCTGCGGCAGAAGATAAGAAACCGGATGGACAGAGTAGATTTCTCATAATGGTTAAATATTCAAAAGTTGAACCTATTAAAAATTGGCCTCAAGGTCAAACGTCAAGCGGTTATCTTGGATTAGGATTATTCGCTATGAACGATCACAAACAACGTACAGCCATACCAGAAGACAAGAAATTTACCCTAAATCTACTTTTTCGTCCTGATACACAGCCACATCAAGTGCAACAAATCAAAGATGCTCTTACTGCGTTAGGTTTGTTTGGTGGATTGGGTAGTCGCAGTCGACGTGGTTTCGGATCACTGGCTTTGCATGACTTAGACAATTCAGTTATAAATATAACTAATTCTGCCGAGTACCAACACAGGGTAAAAGATTTGTTAGATAAGTATACCTTACCTTCTGAATTACCTCCTTTTACCGCGTTCAGTACATTGAGTAAAATGGCTTTATTTTCTAATGCAAATGCTGCCCGTACTGCACATGCTAAACTGGGCAATGAGTATCAGAGATATAGGGGGCAACCCAGTCGTTTACGTGGTCGCATTAAAGCAGGTTTTGGTTTGCCTTTTACGGGAGTCAGCCTGGAACGTAGAGCGAGTCCGGTTTTTATGCACATACACCCTTTTGGTACAAGGTTTCAATGTGTGGTTATTTATATTCCTGCACATTTTCACCCAAACTGGGATAAGGTACACGATTATGTTGTTGAAGACTTTTTGACTGGCAAGGAGATGATCTACCCATGACCCGCTATTTTCATTTTACTCTAGGCCCGGTACAGGGTTTTGTGGCCGAAGCGCGGCGTACCCGTGATTTCTGGGCCGGTTCGTTTTTGTTGTCTTATCTGGCCGGTGTGGCCATGCTGGAAGTTCAGCATCAAAAGGGTACGATTATATTTCCAGTGCCTGATAAAAACTTTCTAACCTGGATACAGCAGGGGAACGGTACTGATGAAGCCCCGCGTCATGGGGGTATACCCAACCGTTTTATGGCTGAAGTCAGCGAGGGTTTCCAACCCAGCAAGGTGGAAAAAGCCGTAAAAAAAGCCTGGAATCAAATTGCCGAGGCGGTTTGGGAAAATGATTTTAGCCCTGAATATAATAATACCCCCACCCGGGTTATCTGGGAGCGGCAAATCAATGGGTTTTGGGATATGGCCGGGGCATTGGTCGATCAGGCAGATGCGACCGGCCTACTGGATCGTCGCAAGAATTGGCGTAGCCACTATCTGCAACCAGAACCGGGGCAAAAATGTATGATGATGCAGGGTATGCAGGAGTTATCCGGGTCCGATAGAGCAGGGGAGGCTAAACCTTTTTGGGATACCCTTAGAGAGCGCACCGGCGAAACCGATTTACGCGACAACGAACGGCTGTGCGCCATTGCCTATGTCAAGCGGCGGTTATTGCAAGGGTTTAATAAGAAGTTTGCTGCCAGGATGCCGGATGACCGCTGGACGGCACACGGGTGGGAATTACCGGGTAATGTTCCGGCGGTTACGTTTCTTGCTGCGGCCCCCTGGTTGGTGCAGGCGATAAATACTAATCCCAAGGCGGTGGAAACCTTTTATAAATCTGCCAGGACATTGGCCCAACAGGGCGAATGGAATACCCAACTTAAATGCTTGCAAGAGTGTACTGCCGACAATCAACGCTGGACGGCAGTCGATGGCCCGGTTTTTTTTGAAGCTGAGTTACGTAACAAAAAATTGTACGACCCACAAAAAGCCGAGCAGGTGCTGAAAGCCTTGTCCGAACTCAGGCGTTCCACTAAACCACCTCTCGGTGTGCCGTCGCCTTATTACGCTTTGTTATTGATGGATGGCGATTCGCTGGGGAAGCAGATGTCGCAACCGACGCGACGCGAACTGATTAGCCACGCCCTCAACGATTTTACCGGTTCGGTGCAAGCCATAGTGGAGCAGCAGCATAGTGGCTTTTTGGTGTATGCCGGTGGTGATGACGTGCTGGCTTTGTTGATACTGGATGATGCGCTGTCGTGCGCGAATGCTTTGCGCCAGAGATATGAGGCGGCGTTTAATAAACAATTTGAAAAGCAACCTGAGGAACGGTTTGCGGCGACGCTGTCTGCCGCTATTGAATACGCCCATTACCGCTTGCCATTTACCAAAATACTGGCGGATGCGCATGAATTGCTGGATGACCACGCCAAGGACGGTTGTGGACGCGATGCCGTGGCGGTTCGGGTCTGGAAACAAAGTGGTTTACATCTGACCTATGCCCAGCCTTGGGCTATTGCCATGCAGCAGGGTAATAGTATGCAGGATATGGTGGATATTTTGCGGCCACAGCAGGAAAACAACGAAACCCCGCTGGCCGGTAGTTTCTTTTATAGACTAAGGGATTTGTTCCAGTTGCTCAATCATGATTCTACTGTGGAGGTCGGTGACGAATATAAAGTAGATATGGCCAAACTGCTTAGATACGAATATCTGCATTCCGGTCTGCATGAAACCCCACCCAGTGCTGACTCGACTCGTGGCTTTATTGAGTTATTAATGACTCAATGTCAGCAACGCCAAAGGACAATTGCGGATGATCTAAAGTCGGTGATTAGTAAAACCAGGCAGTTCAACGCCGATGCCGGGCTTTTAGCCCGCTTTTTGGCCAACCGGGGGCTGGAACGGCATTGAAACCATTAAATCAACGGGTTTTATCCATACACACCAGGAGTATTTTATGACGTATACCCACAAAAC
>JBPCSC010000328.1:0-6751 GCA_051007495.1 Methylococcaceae bacterium
TCTCCCAACAGGACCGGTATCTCTGAACGGCCGACCTGATAATACACGTCCAACCACACACCTTGCTTTTTTTCCAGTAATCGGTACAGGCCGTACACCGTCGTTTCATGTCCGGTAATCACACTCACGTGGATTAGGTCCTGTGGAACATCCCCGTTAAAGTTGGATAAGTGCAATATGTCGATCAGTGATAAAAGTACATGGGACATGGGCATTAACCTCCAAACAGCGCAATAAAAGTAGGATCCGTAAGCCATGTCGAGACACAGTGCTCGACCGCTGCACGGTCATCAAGAGGATTGGTAACGTGCAGCAGGTACGGGCACATTCCACTGCGTTTCAAGTAATCGTAATACTCGGCATACCCTTTTTGCACCAACTTCATATAGGGCTCAAAGCGTTGCTCATGTTCACGGCACCGGTGGTACAGAGGCAGCGGCATCGTCAGACTGACCGGTGTATCTAACCAGATATACGCCATTGGGGTGTTCAAGGTTTTCAATAGCGCCTGGTAATATACCGAATTTGCCAAGGGGTCGCTATCCGCTTGGCATCGATACGCATAATAGCTGCCGACCCAGCGGTTCATTACTATAATGCGCCGATCGTCTAAATACGGTATGACCTCCATGGCGTATGTCTCTAAAATGGCCGTAGCCAATCCCAATGTATACTGAATAGGGGATTGCGAGTAATTCTGATGCTGTAGGCTGGTACTGACCGGACCCTGTCCAATTAATGGACTAACCTGTCGCTGAAGGTCATTATGCCCTGCTTGCAACCGATCCCCTAACACACGGACCACGTTATCAATCACCGCACTGTCTGTGCCGTCAATAGCAATTACGCGATGGTGGGTAGATGGGTATTTCATGCGGATGCCTTAGTGAATGGGTGGTCGGGCGTAGAATCAAAATAAGGGACGCTCTTATTCCAGTTCATAATCTCATCCATCGGTATCGACTCAAACTGCAGCTGACTGCCAGTTTGGTATTCCGTCACATGTGTTTCAAAGAAATTCTTTTCTTTCTTGAGCTCAATCATTTCAGACAACCACGGCACAGCCGCCTTTAAGTCATTCGGGTATAAGGCCTCCATGCCAATTTGATTCAAGCGTACGTTGATTAGGTAGCGGGTATGGGCTAAATGGATTTCAGCAGAATACCCGAGAATAGGCCGGATGCACGATTCCGCATACACTTTCTCACCTTCATACAACTCGGTAAACATGGCACGGATGGCTTTTATGAAGTCCGGTCTTTTACGCAAGTCATTCCCATACAAGCGAGCTTCTTCATCCAGTAACCCATTTACGACTTTACTGCCAAACTCAAAGTGAGTGACTTCATCCCGAGCAATGTATTGCAACTGTTCACACGTGCCGGGTAATTTACCTTGACGCCCTAATGCAAAAATCGGTGTAAACCCATGATAAAACCAAATGCCTTCCCAGCACAAATAGAAAAAGGCAATGCCTAAGATCTTGTTAAAATGGTCATGTTGTACAATGCGTTGGGCATACTGATTGCCGATCTCAAACTTTTGAAGCAGGTACGGCTTCTCTTTATACCGGTAGTAGATGGAGTGGTCGTCCAACGACAAGCACTCAATGACGTGCTGGTAACTGTAGCTGTGCAATGATTCATCGGCCAGTTGATGCCCCAACCACAGTCGAATCTCCGGTGGGGTTAAGGTTTCATAAATACGCATGGCGATATTCTCCTGGATCGCCAAGTCAGAAGTCGTTAAGGTAGCGAACACATCCAAAAACATTTCCCGCTCAGGGTCTGAGAGCAAACGAAATTGGGCTAAATCACGCCCCATGGCCACTTGCTCGGGTTTCCAGAAATTACCCCGAGCTTTCTTATAAGACTCTAAGGCCCATGGATACGCCAAAGGAGAAAGGTTGTATTGATCTTCGGTTTTTAACAGTGTTTTCATGGTCGTACGGTTCAGTTAGAAGAAGGTAAGATGAATTGCAGTTGTCATACTATCCTCTGTATAAGCCGGAGGAAAGATAGACTCCATAGCAATCAGTCATCACGGTGCATTTTTATTGCGTACATAGGCCCTAGGAGCCATCGGGCTCCTAGGGCCATTATGCGGTTAAAATTTAAGCGGGTGGCGTTGTCAAGATTTCGGTCAATGCGGTATTCAGATCATGCATCTGTGATTGCAAACGACTGAGGTCGGTAGCGATTGCCTGGAGGGTGTCCGATGCACTGTCTAACCGCATTACACACGCATCACTCTCAGAAGGGTGTTCTTGCAGATGATCGCGTACCGTTTTAAGGGTGTCAATGATTTTGCTGTATTGATCCCTATAGCCAAAATCCGCCTCATAGAGCATGCCCTCGGGCTCTACATCTTTTAAGAGTTTGGTACCTTTGGGGCACCGATCTTGATACCCAACAGTTTTTAGGTTGAGTTTTTTTGCATACTCATTTTGTTTACTCCACCTGTCCGGTGGTTCTTGCGTAGCCTCCTCCGCTAAGAAAGACATGGCTTGATCCGGCTGGATGGCCACAAACTCTTTATTAGGATTAAGCAAGTGGGGATGAATGCCCACAATATCAATGCCGATAAAGTCAATAGACTTCAAAAACATGAACGCATTATACGGCTCTACTTGTTCTTTGCTAAAGGGGCATTCTCCGGTGAAGTCAATGGTCGGCATGCTTTGTTGTGTCAGAATGTCAATCATCTGCTGGATATGCGGATTATTCAAGTAGAGCGCGGCTTGATCGTTGTCTATATTGAAATGCACATGTACCGCGTATTCGGCTTTCATGGTCTCTTCGGGTTCACCCACTTCGACCTCTGCGATCGGTCCATCCCACGGATCTTTTACCGTGAATAAATCGGCAGGGGGTGCAATGTGACTTGTACGAATCTCGGATAGCAGGCTTTGCTTAAAGGCCTCCAGTTGAGTCTGGAGGGATGTGTCGATGTAGCTTTGGATTTGTTGAGTGTCCATTGCGGGGGTCGTGGGGGTCGGGTCGTTTTTGCTTTGTCGCATGGTCGGTCTCTATAGGTCAGATTAACAATAAATGTCAAGGCACTCCGGGTCTTCCGTATGGTCACGAAGACCTAACGGCTGGTGGCCAGGAACGCTCGTCGTTTTCGATTCTAGGTCATCGGTAGGTCCAGAAGCTGGATCCAGCGGCATGGATGGATCTGCGGCGTCATTCAATTCACGGTGGGTATAAATGGACATATGAACTCTCCTAAGGCCAGGGGTCTTGCAGTGAAATGCAATACATTAGCAGACTGGTTAAAATAATACAAACGTGTAATTCAGTCATTGGTTTACGGTCGTACATGTGGAGGCAGGCCGCTCACATAGTAGTGTCTTGCCACAATGCAATACATTGTACGTGAGTGCAGACATACCTGTCAAAATGAGAATAAGCGATACCAAGAGGGTAAAATGAAGGAAAGTCGTTTTGTAGTCAATGCTCGACATAACGGGCCTATTGTTCCTGTAGATAGTGGTGGTGGGCATTGTGTAAAGGATGCAAATACTTAGAAAAACGCTGGGATATAGACTCTGCACCCAATAGATTCGGACGATATACATGCGCCCATAGATAAACACACAACAAAAAAAGAATGGCAATACAGGCGTCTTTAAGAATCGCGCGACGGGGGTCTCGATGGGGCATGAGTAGTATATGTGTGGCATAAACAGGATAGAGAGAAGGACTCTATCCTGTCGGGTTACGACATTAAAAGACGCTGCGGTATTTCGGTAGATTCTGGTGAATAACATCCTCGACATGGTGCCGCGAAATGTCACACGGCGACCGATTGCCATACAACGCTTTCTGACTGGCCGTACAGGTTTTCTCCACCTGTCCAAACCACTTTTGTGGGTTACAACGGGATTGCAAACCACAGAGTCGACGGTCTTTATAGACCCGTCCTAAACCGGCATTGTACGCCAAATCACTGAAGTAAACGCGCTCAATAGGATCCGTAATGCTGGTTAGTATGCGGTAGTTATTACGAGACAGCAAGATCATACTGCGGATCTGAAGATCCGGGCGTTGGTAAATCGTACTCCATTGTAATTCTTTCAATTCCGTACGGTATTGATCTTTCAGCTCTTTTACCAGATCGAACCGAATACTGCCGTCTTTGTTATAGGTACGGGTCAGCTGACCTAAACCTGCCCCTTCTTCCCGTTGGGTCTTCAGTTGTGAAGTCGGGTTCCAGCAGCGTTTATGCAATAAACTGATGCAGCTCTCGTGCTCAATCAATGCCGGGAAGTATACTGGCAGCGGATGCTCAGGGAAATACGTCTGCTGTTGGTGTTTGATGACGGGGAAGTATTGAAAAGCTTGTGGCGGAATATACGTACGGTCATCGACGGCGGCATACGGTGACGTGATGACGCTGCAGTATACAAAGAAGCTGTATACTGCTGCGAGGATTTTACGGGAGACCGTACGGATAATGCGAATGGATCGAGATTTAGGCATAAAGGGCGACCGCAAAGATAAGGGCATAGGCAAGGACCTGGATACTGATGCCAACGGCATAGAGTCCAGCCCCCTGCGCGGTCTTATTACTGGTGATCGCTAGAGTACGCATACCGGCTTCAGGGTAATCAATCAATGCTTTACGGGTCAAATGCACGAGACTGCAAGCCAGACAGCCCCTCAATAATAAGGCTAATGTCGATACCAACCCCGCCCCAAAAGGCAATTGAGTAATGAGTCCTAAATCCGGGTCGATCAAAATCAGCAAGATAAAAATAACGAGACTGCCAATGGCCACATATTGGTCACGGGCACGGAGTGTAAATTTAAGCACGGTGGAATACCTCGTAGAATGAAATGTCATACCATACGCGGCATAGGCCCTAGAGCTCGTAAGCTCTAGGGCCGTATGTAAAAACACTCAGTTGGTGTATTCTTGACCTGCGATTCGGACAGTGACTGCCTGCGTCGCATAGACGATCAAGTATTCGCCTGGAGACAAATACACTTTTTCCCTTAGGAAGACACCGCCGGATGCAGCGATTGCAACGCCATCTTCAATATAATCACCGGCTGCAGGGGTGCCGGATGTTGAGATAGCGATCTTGACTGTAGCGGCCGATCCCGTATTGTTGAGCAAGTTGATGTCAACGATACTGTACAGCGCCGCCGTGGGTGCAGTATATACGGTGGTATTGGTCGAGGCGACCAGAACATATTTGCCAAGACGACCGATCATGCGACCACCTCCGATTGCTCATCCGGCCAATGCAATACAGGCAGTTGTTTTTCTACTTCGTACCAATTGTGCGGGAAAGACTTATGGCCCGCGATGATGTCTTCCTGTAAGCGATACAGGGCATCCCACGTTTCATCCCGCAACTGTTTGGCACGCACGGCTTCAGCGTGCCGCTTAGGAGTGGTTGAATTTTCATAGCTGACGGCTGACAAAATCGTTGAATAGTCACGCGTCAAGGCAAACTGATCCAAACGTTGCTGCGTTCGTTCTTTCAGGCCCAGGTAGATCAAGGCGCGCAATTCATCGGAAACGATCAATGGCGTCGTATCTTCTTGGGTGCCGGGTAGTTCAGGCAGTCCAGGCATCGAATACGGTTTGTGATTATTCGGGATGGCCGAGAATAAAGCATCCAGACTAAAGGGAGTCGGCTCACTGTACCCCACCACGATCGATTCACCGTCTGCAGAGATGCTAGGGATTTCGTGTACAGAATGATACGGCGGTACTGGATGTTTTTTCTTGTAGGTGACCGGCGTGTATTGGTCAAAGGAGTGTCCACGGTTGACGATATGGTAATCGTAAACGGGGTATTCGGCAATTTCACCGTCGGCAATACGGCCAAAGACCTTTGGGTTTTCTGGATCCAGGTCGTCGAGAGTAATAGGCTGATCAGTCATAATAAGTACCTAATAGGTAGTGAAAAAAAGAAGGTGACGGGTACCTGCTGCAGCATCGTCAGGCAATCATACCATCTTAGCAAAATGCGATATAAAAGAATACGGGACAAAAAAAAAGAGCTCCCGTAGTGGGGAGCTCTTTATGCCGCTTATTGGCTCTGGAGGGTTTTCAGGAACCCTACCAGCGAAATCTCCTAGTTGAATGGTGCTTCAAAACGAAGCGAAAACAGGAATGCGGCTACAGTACTTCTGTAGGCTCAGTCTTAATGTACGGGATTATAAAAAAGTACATTTCACGACCTTAAAATAAAGCGGCATATGGGGAGCCTTAAGGCTCCCTACCTAAATGCATTAAAAGCAAAAAAATAACGACGCTATCCAGTGGCTCGCCAGGCCACCAGATAGCATCTTCGTCACCCTTTCTTCAGCGCCGCCAATGCTGCGAAAGGGTTATTGCTGCTGCTGCCAAAGTCTTTGTCGGCAACACTTACCACGGGTTTTTCCAGGAGTCCGTAGTAAATATCGTTCAACTCCTGTGAACGCTATGCGGATGTTCTCCAGTCGAACTCCTATTGGGATAGATCCTTGACCAGCAAAAAGATACGGCCGAGCCGGGCTCTCTTCTGGGTGTCACAAAAGTGACTATACAGCCCTCGCCATTGACGGCGATCATTTTTGTTGTCCTGGTCAAAGTTGACCACCTGCAGCCGGAGCTGCTGGAAGTTCTCTTCGGAAAGATACTCCCAGTCTGTCATGCACTCCCTGTCATGACGGACCCCGTTATTCAGCATCTTCGTCAGCTGACGAAGATGCCATTCTCGCTCTTTGGCCAGCGCCCATTGGCGCTCGGC
>JBPCSC010000329.1:0-2002 GCA_051007495.1 Methylococcaceae bacterium
GCACACCGTTAGGCAAGAGAAGTTTATTTGTCCAGAAGGCTGGCAGTGATCGACATACAAAACAACCCCTGAAGGAGATCAAGACATGACACAACATTCACCCAATAACAACCCCCAGTTTCCCAGGATGATCGATGTGGTAAGGGAGTATCTTGCCGAGTATGAATGGGATTGCGAAGAAAATACCCGTAGCGATGGCGGCACTACATTCATGGCGGGTATTCGTATGAAAAATGGAATTTTTCGCGTTTTTATGGACGTTTACGGTGATGGAGACCGATTCACCATAACGGCATATCCTTATCCGCTGAGTGAGATTACGCAAGAGCATATACCGGCGGTCGCGCTTTACTCCGTCTACGTCAACCATAACAGGTTAGCCCGACTGGAACTGGATCTGTCAGATGGAGTAATTGCAATGAAAGCAGTAATGCTGGTAAAAGGCAGTTTCCTTGCCAAAGAAACCATCAGGATTATGGAAATTCTGGTGGTCAACGGGATGGATGAAAATTTTGACATCCTCCAGGAAATAACCCGAAATGGACTATCACCAGAAGCAGCCTTTGAATTGTATTGCAAGAAATATGGATAAGGTCACTCAAGTGAAATGGATTGGCTAGCATAAGGGCGGAGTAAGGTACTCGCTTATTCCGCCTGTGCTTGTTCCCATTTCACAGTAAAAAGGCAAAACAAAGTGGGTGTATTTTGGTTTATTGAGCGTTAAACCAGCCTAAGCATGTAGAGCGGGTTAGCGCAGGGTAACCCGCCATCCCGGCGAACCGGTGGGTTATGCGAGCACGCTAACCCGCCCTACGCGGGCTAAAGAATTTTTTTCTTTTCAGTTTTAAATTCTTCTTCTGTAAGAATGCCATCATCCAACAACTTTTTAAGTTTTTCTAATTGGGCGAATTTATCATTCGAGTGCAGTGCGGCGTTTGCAGTACGCGCAGTGGTGGGAGTTGTTGGCTCATTTAACTTTGGGTCGGAGCCATATTGATTTTCTCCGGATGTGCCTGCTTGAATCATAAAAACCAGTAATACTATAGACCCGATGATTGGAATCAAAGAAATAAGGAGCCACGGACGAGATGAATTGACCCGCAAGGACAAGTATGTCAACCCCTATCAGGGCCGGGAATATGGCGAAGGCCATGCGCTCGAAGTCATGACCATGGCGTTTGAATATGTACTGGGATATAACGAAGAGGACAACGACAAAATCAGGCAATACCGCTTGACACAATTCAAACAGCTCTACCTGGAAGACCGCAACCTGTTTGATTTTGTCGTAGGTTTGCTTTTTCACTGGAACCCTTAAAGGCCGCCCCATGAAACACTATGAATGCCCCTCTATAACCGGACTCAGCAAACCCCTGATCTTCGACTGGGACGAAGAAACCGGAACTATCACCGGGCCAGGTGCCCCGCGTATTCTGGAAATGGCGAAATGGGGAGGAGCAAAATACGGCCCCCATCCGGGACTTTCATGGGAATTTAGCGCAGAACCCCTCAAAAGCAAAACCGATATGGCCGTCATCATCGGTCGCAATAACCGCATACCGGAAGATTTAGCACCTTATTATCCCCGTTATAAAGATCCCTATGCCGATTGGCCCTATGAGGATGAATGGGATGAAAATGGCAACCTGATGAAATTGGGCAAAAAGCACATGATGAACTGAGATACTCCATGCTCACCCTATAAACCCTCGCATTCGCTTTTCCACGGTGATTCGGCGGACAGTGAAAGCACCATCGGATCTCCTTCGTGCGCAGATGTGCGTGAATCCCGGGAACGCAAATGTCTCCGGTTTACCCTCTCCCCTTTGTGCCCGGTTGCTTTCGGCAAATCGCCCGAATTCCAGCAATCGTGTCTTCTCCGGGTTGAGTTTTAGCGCGAACTTTTCCAGTCGTTGGGTCAGTTCACGCTGTAGCCTGACTGCATCTTCCCGATACTGGAAGCCCAGTACCGCATCGTCTGCATAGCGGACTATATACACCT
>JBPCSC010000330.1:0-2787 GCA_051007495.1 Methylococcaceae bacterium
GCAGGATGACATACTGTATGGCGAGGCAGGTAACGATGTCCTGAATGGCGGCATGGGACAAGACACCCTTTATGGTGGTGACGGTAATGACATACTCATGGCAGGAGCCGGATTCGGGTCAATCAATAATGGCCAGTATGAATATTTATATGGGGGTGCTGGTAACGATTTTCTTCTTGGAAGTGACAACGATGACTATCTATCCGGTGATGAAGGAGATGACACGCTGGAAGGGGGGAGTGGTAATGATAATCTGGCGGGTGGTGCAGGAAATGATGCCTTGTTGGGTGGCCTGGGGAATGACACCCTGGATGGAGGATTGGGTAATGATACTATACGCGGTGGTGATTCTGACGACTTGCTGTACGGCAGTTCCGGTAATGATGTCATTATAGGAGACGATGGCGCGGATACTCTGACAGGAGGACTCGGTAACGATAATCTTCAAGGTGGAGCAGGGAATGATGTTTTGATGGAAGATTATGGACGTAACTGGATAGATGCCGGAGACGGTAACGATATTATTAAAATAGGTGCATACGCACCAACCCTTCCCGGTGAGTATTACAACAGGGATACCCAGGCGGATACCGATCGCACGACCGTAGCAGGACGAAGCGGCCAGGATACTTATGTACTCTATGGATATGGCGCACAAACCATAATAACCGATTTCACGGCAACGGGTTCATCCAGGGACGTGATTGATACATCCGAGTTATTAAATCGTAGCTTGGGTTATAGTGGTGGCAATCCGTATTTTATAGATTCTCTGTCTAATGGCAGCAGTGCAGTTTCGGATTATACTTCAGAGACACCCTTGAATTATCTGAGATTCCGTCAGGAAGGACACAGTACGGTACTGGAATGGGATCGTGATGGAACCGGCATTAATTTCACCTGGCAAACGGTGGCACGTCTACTGAACGTGACGGTGGACTCCCTCACTCGCGATAATCTGTCACCCCAATTCTCGCCCGATGGTAATGCCTTGGGTTTGATTCGCACCGGAACTGCGGTGGCGGATTCCATGCAAGGGTCACCATCCAATGATGTATTGACTGGCTTGGCCAATGATGACATTTTGAAAGGTTTGAGTGGACATGATGTTCTGGACGGAGGTGACGGATCCGATACGATTATTGGTGGCGACGGCAACGATACCCTTTTAGGTGGAGCAGGTAATGATGTTCTGGATGCCGGTTATGGCAGTAACTCAATAGATGCAGGTGCAGGGGATGACCGTATTCTCATCGGTACTGAAGATCCATCCGCACGGACGGTTTATCTGGCGTATGGCATTCAGGATGCCACTACAGTAAGTGGTGGTGCGGGTAAAGATACGTATCAATTATCCGGATTTGGTGCTCAGGCTACTCTAATGGATTTTTCCACGTCAGATCTTGATACCATTGATATAAGCACTCTGCTGGAACGCAGCCTGAATTATACCGGTGGTGATCCTTATGGTAGTTTGGGTTATATTCGCTTGAGAACCGAAGGAACAGATATGTTTCTGGATTGGGATAGAGACGGAGCGGCTTCCGCCAGCTTTGATTGGCAGACTCAACTACGCCTGAAAACCGTTATTACTTCAGCCAATATTTTCCCCCTGGTGGCTGCCTCTACAGTGGGAGGCGGTTTGTCGGCTGATAAACTGGGGGATTCAGGCGCAACTACCCAACAGACCTTAAATGGGTATTGGGGCAACGACAGCCTGACTGGTGGAAATCAGGATGATTATTTATCTCCGGGTATGGGTTCCGACAGTGTATTGGCCGAAGGTGGTGATGACATTATAGACATGGGGAGTTATCTGGATGCCAACGATACTATTGTCGGTGGAGATGGCGATGATACCTTAATTGTGAATGTACCTGCCGGTGTTGTTTTATATAGCTCTGCTTTTGCCCATGTCTCTGGTATTGAAACATTGATTATCAAGGGTGAAGGAACCGTTAATTTCACATCAAACCCTGGCTTTGCCATTATAGATATGAGTGATGCCGGTCATCAATCCGTGACGCTTTCACCTGGATTTACTGTTGCCAGTGCCTCTCTGGCCATTCTCCTAAAGGCTGGGGATCAATTTCTGAATAAATCCAATGTTGATACCACTATTAGCGTTCCCGCAGTGAGTGATTTGAATACCGGAACGACTATTTCCGGAGGTACAGGAAACGATGTTATCCAGGTGACAGGGGGCAGTTCTGCCACTCTGACCGATATCTCGGGAATAGATAAAATAACAGTACTGTCTCCATTGGTGAGTACACCGGTTTCCACTACGCTTACCATGGCTAATGTTAATGTATTGGCTGGACAGACGTTAACCATTGATGCCAGTAAAATAACGGATTCCGGAGGTGAATTTATTCTGAATGGAACTGCGGAGACCAGTGATAATGTCAATGTCTTTGCCAGTGATAATCAGTTTACTTCGGTTACCCCTTTGGCGGGTGCTTACAGCGTGACAGGGAGCCAAGGTGACAATGACATCAGAGGAGGAGAAGGCAATGACTTATTGAGTGGTGATGATGGCGAGGATCTACTGGTTGGTGGTGACGGTGATGACACACTTCAAGGCTATTCAGGTGCTGATTCCATAGATGGCGGTGAGGGGAATGATGTATTTGTTTTTAATGCCACGGTCGGGACTGGATCGGATTCCATGATTTCATATTCTGGCTCTTCCATTAACATGAGCCAGGATAGTATTTCGAACTCTTTCTCTTTCACCCAAGACACCTTACGAATAGTCGGTTCGAATATCTCTGAGTTTGTGCA
>JBPCSC010000331.1:0-5868 GCA_051007495.1 Methylococcaceae bacterium
CCAGAAACAGATTGAGGAATCCACTTCAGATTACGACCGCGAAAAATTGCAGGAACGTGTGGCCAAACTGGCGGGCGGCGTGGCCGTCATCAAAGTCGGTGCCGCAACTGAAGTCGAGATGAAAGAGAAAAAAGCCAGGGTTGAAGACGCACTGAATGCCACTCGCGCCGCAGTAGAAGAAGGCATCGTACCGGGTGGTGGTGTGGCTCTCATCCGCGCCCAGGCACAACTGACCGATCTTCAGGGCCTCAATCACGATCAAACCGTGGGCATTAACATCCTGCGTCGCGCCATGGAAGAACCCTTGCGTCAGATCGTCAAAAATGCCGGCGAAGAGGCATCGGTGGTGCTGGCGCGTATTCAGGCTGGAGAAGGCAGTTTTGGGTACAACGCGGCCACCGGCGAATACGGCGACATGATCGAAATGGGGATTATTGACCCTACCAAAGTCAGTCGTTACGCCTTGCAGAACGCGGCTTCAATCGCAGGTTTGATGTTGACCACCGAAGCAATGGTGGCTGAATGGCCCAAAAAGAAAAAAGCCACCCTGCCCGGTGCGGGCATGGACGACATGATGTAAACCCATCCCCTATTTCCCCCTTTAGCCCCATCAACGATGGGGCTTTTTTTTGCCGGGAAATTACTTGGCGATCGTGATGCCGGGGGCCTCATTACGAGGCAGATTGGCTACGGTCATCTGGAACAACTGATAAACCACCCGGAATGCCTCCCGATTCCAGTATGAGGTCGTGTTTTCGGCCAGGCTATAGCGATGGCCGTTGAGCGACACGCTTAATTCCCCCCGCGTGCCACCGGGAGCATCTTCAACCACTTCCAGGGTATGCACCGGATTTTCCGATACATCCGGGCTACGCGAATCCCGTTCGACGGGATATTCATTTTCACCGGCCCCATCCCGACCTATAAAGTTGAGCAGGCTGTGAAAACTACGAAGCCGAAACCGTCCACGTATGGGAAATTCTCCTCCCGGATAGCCCGCCCGGATATCGACGTCAATATCGTCATGCCCCCCTGATCTGGCCCATTCGTTGAGCATATGCCGCTCCGTTTCGTCCAGGGTAGAGGGGTCATAATTGGTGAGGATGACACGCCCCAGAAGCTGTTCCGTCAGTTGATAATCCTGCCCGGAACGAGATAACAGCGCAGAATAAGTGCTGGCTTCCTCGGGAGAATGCTCAAGCCAATGCTGGGTAACGATGTCTTTGGGCATACTCCAGCGTCTGTGCAGAATAATGGGCTCCACGAATAGGGCATTCCGATCTTGTATGGTGGAAAGATGCAGTACCGTGCGGCGGAAAATGGGGTATTCGGAATTGATTGAAGGACGATTACGGTAGGTCATCTCTGCTGCACCCTCATCCAGCCTCAGTTCGCTGGCTACCAGTCTAAGCAGCATGTCCACATCGTAGCCCTGACGCAGCAGAAGCACGATACGATCGGCTTCAAATGGGGTCAGAAAGCGTTGGGTAAATTCCTCACCCTCAATGGGGACGATGCTGATAGTAGGATTTTCAGCCATGCTGCCCCCGAAAACAGGCGTAATGATGCTGCCCAGATTGCCGGTCATGGCGGGAGTGGCCCCGGCATTGAACTGGAAATTAAAGGTGGCGGCTATGTTGGAAATCCCGGTGAAGTGCATGGGCAGTCGTTGCCGGGCCCGGGCAATGTTGAGTAAAAGCTGCCGCGACAGGATGTCGGTTGCTGTTTCATCGTAGGCCATGACCGCCTGATTGAGGGCCAAAGGACTCATACACCCCGAGAGCAGCCACAAAGACAGGCCGAATACGAGACAGAATTTCATCGCTCTGGGCGTTTGCGAGGATGCCGTTTAATTTTTGGTGGCGTGGAGGGCGGTGTACGGGACACCGGAACCGGTTTGAGGGCATAAGCCAATATCGCCACCGAAGCCGAGACATTCAGAGACTGAACCGCGCCTTTACCCCGAATGCGTGCGACGACTTCACAGGACTTCAGTGTCGCGGGCGACAAACCTTGTTCTTCGTTCCCCAAAATGACCAGCGGTGGGCGCGGATCTTCAGGCAGGTGCTCCAAAGGCAAACCCTTCTCTACGGAAGTGCCCATGATGCGATAAGCCGTTTGAAGTTTGTGCAGCAGGGCCGGCAACCGACTGGCCCGAAACAATTCCAGATATTCCAATCCACCTTCGGCCACCCGGTAGGCTGAATCAGACAACCCGGCCTGCGCCGGATGATCAGACAAAATCAAACGCTCATGGCCAAAAAATGCCAGCGTTCTGGCTATGGCTCCTAAATTGTGGGTGTTGCCTATGCCATCAAGCACAAACAGTGGCTGGTGTGCTGTAGCCCAGCCATAAGCCTGATCCAGCGGCAGGTCTTTCAAGTTGCGGGGTTCGGCCACGGCTACGATGCCACCGTGGCGCACTGTTCCGGCCACCCGAGACAACTCCGCAGTGTCCAGCATCCGATAAGGGCGACGCTGACCGGCCATGTAGGCGCAGAATGTCCCTATGCGAGGAATCATGCGTTCCTCGTAAAAAAAACGAACCACCCGATCAGGGGCAGTCTTGAACAAAGCTGAAACCGCAGGAAAACCGGCTACTCTCAGCAGTTTGTCGGTGGCGGCGGAGTCAGGAGCGAACGGATGGCGTTCCTCATGAGTGGGGCGGGTTTGCGGGCCGGAACTGAACCGGGTAGCGGGATTGGGGGTTCTGGAGGACATGGGCTGTTGGGTATGGTCATGTAGGGTTGAATTGACGGCATCATTCTACCCCGAAACCGTCCGTTCCGGGCCTATGACCCGGGTTTTCAGGTTCCAATAGAACATCGACTATGGTAAAGTTGGTGACAAATTTAGGTGAAGCGAGCGGAAATCGAACGGTCTTCGTACGCATCACACGAAAATGCCCCCCCTCGGGGGCTTTTTTGTTAGCGGTAGTTTTCTAGCACTCTGTCAGGCCGTCTTTTGAAATCCTGCAGCGGGTTATGAACAGTTCATTTGAAAACATCGGGCCTTGTGCCCTTTTTTTGTCGGTTAATTCAAGGGGGTTAGCATGCGTGGGCAGGATCGCCTGAGCACATTGATGGGGCCTGTGGTCAACGGCTTGGGTTATGAACTGGTGGCTGTCGAATTCGATGCCAGACAAAGAATACTACGCGTTTATATTGACCACGAACAAGGCATCACTTTGGATGATTGCTCTAAAGTCAGTTATCAGTTGAGCGGATTTCTGGATGTGGAAGATCCCATACAGGGTCAATACCAACTGGAAATATCCTCACCGGGTATGGACAGGCCACTCAATGATCGAAGCCATTTTGATCGGTTCAAAGGCAGTACCGTTCGCCTGCAACTGACCCACCCTATTGATAACCAGAAGAAATTCAAAGCCCGTTTGATCGGTATTGAAGCAGACGACGTGCTCTTGCAGGATGGCGAAAAAATCCTGCGTATACCGTACGAATCCATAGACAAGGCACGACTGGTGCCCGATTTTGATACTTGATTATTCAGGACGACGTAATGGCAAACAAAGAAATTTTGCTGGTAGTTGACGTCGTATCCAATGAGAAGGAAATCGACAAGGAGGTGATTTTCGTCGCGATAGAGGATGCGCTTCGTACCGCCACAATAAAACGTTATGACAACAGAATTGATGCCCGGGTAGCCATAGACCGCAAAACCGGAGATTACGAAACCTTTAGACGCTGGTTGGTTGTAGAAGGCGAAGTGCCGGCACGCAAAAGCAACGACCAACCCGATATTGAAATTTCGCTGAAAGATGCCCAGGCAGAAAATACCGACCTCCAACTGGGCGATTATCTGGAACGCCCCATAGAGTCGATCGAATTCGGTCGCATAGCCGCCCAAACGGCGAAGCAGGTCATCGTACAAAGAGTACGGGATGCCGAGCGTCGCAAGGTGGTAGATGCCTACCGCAACAGGGTGGGCGAGCTTATCACCGGCATGGTCAAACGGGTGGAACGTGGCAATATCTATCTGGATCTGGGCGGCAATATCGAAGCCTTCATTCCTCGTGAGGAAATGATTGGCAGAGAAGCCGTGCGCAGTGGTGATCGTCTCAGGGGTTATCTCAAAGCGGTCAAACCCGAAGCACGCGGCCCGCAATTGTTCGTAAGTCGCACCGCTCCCGAACTGCTAGTGGCTTTGTTTCGGCTCGAAGTACCCGAAGTAGGCGAAGGTGTCATCGAAATCATGGGGGCCGCCCGCGATCCTGGTGTCAGAGCCAAAGTAGCCGTGAAAAGCAATGAATCCAGACTGGATCCAGTCGGTGCCTGCGTCGGTATGCGTGGTTCCAGAGTACAGGCCGTCACCAACGAATTGTCCGGCGAACGGGTCGATATCATCCTCTGGAGCGAAAATCAGGCTCAGTATGTGGTCAACGCCATGGCCCCGGCTGAAATCGTTTCCATCGTGGTGGATGAAGATCGACATTCCATGGATATTGCCGTAGCCGACGAAAATCTGTCTCAAGCCATAGGACGCAACGGCCAGAACGTGCGGTTGGCCTCTGAACTGACTGGTTGGACGCTCAATGTGATGAGTGCCTCTCAGGCAGAAACCAAAAACATGCAGGAAACCAACAAACTGATACAGGTGTTTATGGATGAACTCGGCGTAGATCAGGATGTAGCCGAAATATTGATACGTGAAGGTTTCTCCACGGTTGAAGAAATGGCGTATGTGCCCACCAAGGAATTACTCGAAATTGATGAATTTGATGAAGAATTAGTCGAGGAACTCCGCAACCGCGCCCGTGACGCGCTGTTGATCAATGCCATAGCAACCGAGGAGAAATTTGAACCCCCCAAGGCTCCAGAAACACTGACCGATCTGGACGGCATAGACGAGGCCATGCTGAAACAACTAAAAGCCCACGGAATCGTCACCGTGGATGATCTGGCTGAACTGGCAGTGGATGAATTGCTGGACATAGGCGGAATGAACGAAGCAACGGCAGCCCGCCTGATTATGGCGGCCCGTTCCTCGTGGTTTACATGAAATCAAGGGATTTTATCGAACAGGATTGAGGCAATCTAAGAATGAGTGATGTGACAGTAAGGCAACTGGCTGGGGTAGTCGGTATACCCCCGGAGAAACTGCTAACGCAGTTGGCCGATGCGGGCCTGAATAAAACGGGTTCGGATGACACTTTGAGCGACAGTGAGAAGCGGCATTTTCTGGGATACCTGCGACAAAGCCACGGTAAGCAACAGAAAGATGCTGCCGAGCCAAGTCGCGTTACCCTGCAAAGAAGAACAGTCAGCGAGTTAAAACAAGGCAAGGTGCCCGGTAAGGCAACCAAAACCATCAGTGTTGAAGTCCGCAAGACCCGGACGTATATCAAACGCAACGAAACACCTGAGCCAGTTGAGTCCACAGCTATTGTGGACAAACCTTTGGCCCCCGCCCGAGAACCCGAGCCACAACTTGCTCCCGTGCAGGATGACGACGCTATCCGGCTAAAAGCTCAGGAAGAAGAGCGCGTCCGGCAGGAACAACAGGAACTGGCGGAAAAAAAGCGGCAAGAGGAAGAAGCTACGGCTGCATTGGCTGAACAGCTTCGTCTTGAGGAGGAAAAAAAGCAGGCCGAGTTGCTTAAACAACGCGAAGCGGCTAAACGTCAGCCCGAAAAGAAACCGGCAGATACGGCCAAAGCACCTGCGCCGCCCGCCCGTACACCCAGACCCGAACGCCCTCCTGAAAGGCCCTCGGCTGCACCGGCTAAACCCCGACAAGCCACACCCGAGCCTCAGAAGAAACCGGCGGAACCCCCCAAGAAACCCAAACCGGCTGCTCCTAAACCCATCGTTGAACGCGAAGAGTTCGCCGGTGTGCGGGCTGCCG
>JBPCSC010000332.1:0-22092 GCA_051007495.1 Methylococcaceae bacterium
GTCAGAAGCCGATCACGGGAAGACTGGCTTAAGCATCCCGAGGTAGTGAAAAAACTGGATGAAGCCAGTATTCAGGCGAACCGTTACGGCGCGGCCTTGACCGACCAATACGGATTAAAAACCGTGACCTGTTTTGCGGTAGTGGCATTGGGTTTGGAGCGGATTGTCTATCAACAAGTACTCACCCCATTGTGATGGCGGTTGCTTCTGTCGTTTGATTCACGGCCTGATCAGGTATTTTTCTCCATTATTTTGGGCGTAATAAAAATCAAAAGCTCCCTTCGGGTATCAGAGACCGTATTGCGCCGGAACATGAACCCTATACCAGGTATATCACCCAAAAAGGGTATTTTGCGGGTGGTATTGCCACGAGTTCCCTCAAATACTCCGCCCAATACTATAGTTTCTCCATTGCCCACCCGCGCTGTCGTTTCTATTTCCCGTTTATCTATGGCCGGTCCGGCGGTGGTATCCTGGCCCTGAGCGTCTTTCTTGATGGTCAACTGCATCAGTACGTGGTCGTCTGGTGTAATACTGGGGGTTACATCCAGTTGCAGGACTGCTTCCTTGAACTGGATATTGCTGACCGATCCCCCTCCAGAAGCGGACATAATCTGATACGGTATTTCCACCCCCTGTTTGATACTGGCCTTGGTGTGGTCGGCGGTTAATAATCTGGGCGTGGAAATAATTTCTCCCCGCCCTTCCATTTGTGCGGCGGATAATTCCAGATCCAGTAGATAATCCCCAGCCTTGAGTAAAGTCAATCCCAATGTACCCCCACCGCCAGTGGCGGCCACGGAAGCCAGATCAACCAGCATATTCACCGTTTGATTGCGGGTACTGCCTGAACCCGTCGCGTTTGTCCCGGTGGTATCTTGAATCTGGCCGTCGTTATTCACGCTGGTGGGGCGATCCAGTGAAAGTTTGGCACCCAGTTCCCGAGTGAAATCATTGCTGGCGATGACAATACGCGACTCAATCAGTACCTGCCGCACAGGTTTATCGAGTTGGCGTACCAGTTCGCGTATGCGTTCCAGGTTATATGCGGTGTCCTTGATGATTAATTGATTGGTGCGGTTATCGGCGGTGACATTCCCCCGGTTGGATAATATGGATTCCGATTGATCCAGCGTGCTGACGGATTGATTGACTGAACTGCCGCCTATGTCCTTGCCCTGGCCTAACGTGGTGTTGGTACGCTTGGTGGTGCCGATCAATACCTTTTTGAGTTCTTCAGCCGTAGTATAGTTTATGGGTATGATCTCGGTTTTTAGTGGCTCCAGATCTTCCACGGCCTGTCGTGCTTCCAGTTCATCGGTTTCGGATTTGCGTATATCTTCCCTTGGGGCCACCCAGATGACGTTATTGGTGCGGGTTGAGCCAAGATTTCTGGCTTTTAGTATTATATCAAGGGCTTCTTCCCAGGGTATATCATCCAGTTTTAGTGTGAGGTTACCGGCTACAGTATCGCTGGCTATGATGTTCACAGCAGCAAAATCAGCCATAATCTGAAGTATAGAACGCACGGCTATATCCTGGAAATCAAGGCTGATTTTACCCCCGGGGTTACGCGGTGACTGTCCGTAGGCAGGTGATAATCCAGATCCGGTGCGTATGGATATCAGCAGGCGGTTTTCCTCCGGTTTTATACTGTATTCGTACTGATCTGCGGCCAGACTGATGTCCAGTTGTGCATCGTTGTGTTCCTGCTTGATTTCCACCCGTTCCACAGCGGTGGAGAAGTCCTTGAGATCCAGGGTTTTAATCAGTGATTCATCCAGTGCGGAATGGGGAATCCGTACCGTTAATAAGCGACTTTTCTTCAGGCTTTCCACAGCGGGTATTCGGGTATCCTGAAATTGAATGACAAGTTGAGACTCGGTTCTGCTGGTTCGTTTGAAATCGAGTTTTTTAATCAGGCCATCGCTTGCTGCGAAACCATTGGCATGGCCAAGACAAAAGCCTGATATCAGGGCCAGTAATAAATGTTGTTTGTTCATTGTTCTGCTTTGCGCTCCAGGTATTTCATATAATCATGTCGGGTACCGTCGCTGAGGGTTTCCACCTCCTGTATGGATAAGCGTGCCGGTTCTATACTCAGTAAGCGGCCACCGTTCTCACCCAGGTAAGCACCCGGTTGAATGCGGTGTAGCGTGCCTTCGTGGGTTTGAATCAAGGCCCATAATTGCTGGTTCTGCTTCAGTGTGCCTACCCAGTGCAAAGTATTCAGTGGATAAGCTTCCAGAGGTTCCCGGTTATGGCGGTTCTGGATTTTTATTACAGGTGGTTTTTCTCCCGGTTTAATGGGTTTAACCGGGTTGAACGGATCGCGGCTTGTTTTTTTGTCGGTCTGGGTGGTGTTCGTGATGACTTTATCCCGAAAAGGCTCTTCAATAATTTCGTGCTGTGTCGGGTTTTGGTATTCGACATGGGTAAACTGCGCCAGGTCTGATGTATCCACCTGACAGGCACTCAGGATTATATCGGCTGTTATTATCAAGGCAGTCAGAGGCTTCATTTGGGTTATTCCTTGTGTAGATACGTTCTTAGAGTGACCCTTATCAGCAGGGTATTATCCTTTTGCTGTATCTGGGTATCATGCAGGGTGGTCATATAAGGTAGCCTGGAAATATCTTCCATGAAGCCCAGATAAGCCGTATAACTGCCGGTGAGGCGCAGTTCTGTGGTCATGATCTCGAACGTTTCATCGGGTATTTCTTCCCCGGTTCGGGCCAGTTGCAGTTCCAGTTGGTGTTGTTTGCCGATGCGGGCCAGTTCGCTGACCAGATACGGCAGGTCTGAATACAGGGCCAGTTGATGCCTGGCTTTATGCAGTTGGGCAGTTAATTGCCTGTCTTGCTGTTCCAGGTGCGGAATACCGCCAGCTTTGGTTTTATACGGCATCAGGTTTTGCTTGAGACGGGTTTCTTCACTCCGTTTATATTCCAGTTCTGTGAGTGCCGGTTCCAGAAGGCTCAGGTAATACCCCAACCCCGTCAGCGCACAGGCCATGAATAAGGTCATTAGTTTTAACGGTAACGGCCATAATCCCGGCTTGCTTCGGTCAAAATCAGTGGGGTGGACTGGCATCAGGCGGGCCTTTATCGTGGGTATTGGTTTCCATGTGTATGGCGTGTGCCACGGGTGTGTTGGCGTGGCCTTGTTCCTGGGGATGTTCATTATTTCTGCTGCCCGCATATACCCTTAACGTGAAGGTGCGGGTATAGGCCATTCCATTATCGTGCAAGGTATTTTCCAGGCTGATGAGTTCCGGTCTGGAGAATAAGGGTGAGGCTTCTATGGCATGAAGAAAACCCGATACGGCTTCTTCGGAACGGGCCATGCCACTGAGCATTATTTTGTCGTGGGTTTGTTGCAGGTCGGTCAGGTATAGTTCTTCCGGGGTTTCTTCTGCCAGGGTGTACATGATGATTACTGACTCGCTGCGAAAATCCTCCAGGGCCGTTAATCGGTTAATCAAGCCCTGTTTTTCATGCAGTCGTTGCACCAGTTCGTCGGCGTGTTCGGCAACACGACGCATTTCAGTCAGTGCGTTATTCAGATATTGATTGCGGCCGGATTGGTGCTCATCCAGCACGACGATAACCTGGTGTATTGTCAGGGCGCTTATGAATGTCGCACCCATACCCATGCCCAATAAGCGGTAAAATCGGGTATTCAGTTCCTTTATTTGCAGTTCTCTCCAGGGTAAAAGATTTATTTTTATCATGGGTCAAATACCCTTAATGCCAGACCGCTGGCGATTAAAAATGCCGGGGCGTTCTGTTTGAGCAGTTCTCTGTTTTCTATTGATTCCATGTTCATGCCTATCAGGGGATTGGCGTGTTCCGTCGGGATATTAAATGCGGTTTCAAGACAGGGTTTTAATTCAGGCCACGCGCTGATTTCTCCTGCGAGTACCAGGCGTTCAATGCCGGTCACAGGCTTGCTGCCATGGGTTTTCAGAATACGCTGTATGGCTTTTATAAGATCGTCGAAAGGCGCGTCAGTGTGGGTATTTACCCCGGCTCTTAATTCATGTGCAGAGGTATGCTCTTGCGGATGAAATAACGTAAACCTTGAAGTTTCTCCCTCGATATACAACACAGCCAGACGTTCGCAGGCGTGTCCGCTTCTGGCATATTGCGAACGCATGGCGTTTTCCATGGCATACCGTTCCATATCGACCAGCTTAACCTGCAAGCCAGCGCGTTCGGCCAGGGCAATGCGATCTTCCACATACGCTCTCTGGCTGGCCACCACCAGTATTTCTTTAGGGTCTGTACTATCCGTACTGGATTCTTTTACGGTGAAATCCCAATACAGTTCGTCCAGGGTATAAGGTAAATGCTGGTCGGCTTCCAGTTCTACTCGTGCCAATAGTTCATGCCCGCTCAAACCGGCCGGCAAGCTTATGGACTTGGTAATACTTTCGGCATTGGGTATGGCCAGTGCGGCCAACCGGGTTTTGGTTCCAGATCGTTTGAGTGCGTGTTGTATGCAGGTGCTGATGGCCTGGTCGGTGAGGGCGGCGGGGTAGGGAACGTAGGCGTAGCGATTGACGCGACACGCCGTGGGGTTGCCGCTGAGTTCCAGCAGGCGGATACCGGTTGTGCCTATGTCTAGCCCCAATACCGCCGGGGTTTGAGTGTGCCAGGGTGGAGTCACATGGATGCCCCGCAGTGGGTGGATGGTGTGCGGGGGAATTCAGGCAGTGGAAGGTAATGGGCGGCGGATCGCCGGAAATACAGGAGTGGGCCGGGCCGTATGATCTGGCCGGGCGGTATGAGGTGGTGGATGCTCATGGAAACGCCTCGTGGATGTGGGGTAGTTCGTGCGGGGCCGATGCCGGATCGACCACGAGACGAAATTATCACATAACCACGAGGCGTTTTGCAGGGGGGTAGGCTAAATTTTTTGAGAAATCAGGGTTCCAGGTAGGTATATCCGCGCAGACCGGCCATTAACTCGCTTTCGAGTTGCTTGCGCCGTTCCACGCTCAGATCGGCTTCCAGCAGTTTTTTACGGTAGGCGCGTTCCAGTTCTTCAGGTTCGATATGAACATAACGCAGCAGGTCATCGGTGCCGTCGCCGGGATGTGGCTCTACCAACCGGTATCCACCCTGACCGTCCAGTTCTACATTGACGGAATGGGTGTCGCCAAACAGATTGTGCATATCGCCCAATATCTCCTGATAAGCCCCCACCAGAAAAATGCCGATCAAATAGGGTTTTCCGGTTTGGGTATCGTGCAGGGGCAGGGTGGTTTCTATGCTTTGCCGGTTGATGTAGGCGTCGATACGGCCATCGGAATCACAGGTTAAGTCCTGAATCACGGCTCGTCGCTCCGGGGCTTCGTTCAGTCTCTGTAAGGGCATGACCGGGAAAATCTGCTCTATCGCCCAGGCATCGGGCAAAGATTGAAAGAGTGAAAAATTGCAAAACACCTTGTCGGCGAGTCGCTCGTTCAGTTCGTCCAGAATCTCTCTGTGGGCGCGTAGTGTGACATCCAGCCTGCGACGTACCTCATGGCAAATGGCGGCATTAAGCCGCTCGGCTTCGGCCAGGTCGGTCAAATTCAACTGGCCGCGCACATACAGGGCGCGGGCTTCGCTCAGATCAAATTGCGCATCATGGTACACCCCCAACACCGACTGTTTAGGCAGGTCAGTCAGCAGGCCAGCCAGATCCAGCACGGGCCGGGCAGTGGACAGGGCCGGCAAGGTGACATCTTCAGCGACCGTCTCGACATCAATCACGTTGGTGACGAGTACTGCGTGGTGGGCACTGATGGCGCGGCCGGATTCGGTAATCAAATGGGGGTGGGGCAGGTCGTGGGTGTCGGCCAGTTCGGCGAAGGCGTGGACGATGCTGTAGGCGTATTCATCCAGATCGTAGTTGATGGAACACTCGCTCACCGAGTGGCTGCCTTCGTAGTCGATTCCCAGACCACCCCCCACATCCGCCCAGCGTAAGGGAGCACCCATCTGGCTCAGTTCGGCGTAGTAGCGGCAGGCCTCACCCAGGGCCATTTTGACATCATTAATGTTGGCGATTTGCGAACCCATGTGAAAGTGCATCAGTTGCAACCAGTCCAGATGGCCGCAGGTTTCCAGTCGCCTGACCAACCGGAGCAAATCGCCGGCATTAAGACCAAACTTGGATTTCTCCCCGCCGCTGTTCTGCCATTTTCCGGCTCCCAGACTGGACAGACGAACCCGTACGCCGAGTTGCGGGGCTATGCCTAAAGCCTCTGATTCACTTAGCACCAGTTCCAGTTCCGAGTATTTTTCGATCACGATGAACAGGTTGTGCCCTAGTGTTAACCCAATCAAAGCCAGGCGGATGTAGGCTCTGTCTTTGTAGCCATTGCACACAATGGTACCGGCTTCGGACAAAGCCATCACGCCCAGCAATTCCGACTTGCTGCCGGCTTCCAGTCCTATGCCGTGGGCGCGACCTTGTTTGAGTATGCCTTCTACCACACTGCGTTGCTGATTGACCTTGATGGGATACACCGGGGTGTAGTGGCCGCGATAGGCCAGTTTGGTGCAGGCGGTGTCAAATGCACGTCTCAGCAACCGCACCCGATCGCCCAAAATATCGGTGAAACGGAGCAGTATGGGTAGGCCTAATCCTTCCTGATGGATGGTGTCCACAATACTGACCAGGTCGATGCAGCCATCGACGGGTGATTTGGTGGGATGAACCACGACATGGCCTTCAGGGCTGATGTCAAAATAAGCTTCGCCCCAATGCTCAATGGCGTAGGTTTCACGGGCTTGTTGCAGATTCCAGGTCATAGGTGTAGCCAAAAATTCTCGGAAAAAGGTTAAAGTAAGGTGCGTACGTTTTGTTCAAGCCCAAAGGCTTAAGGCGTACGATAGCGCAAGGGTCGGGCAATGCGAAGCGTTCGGGAGGCCCGACTTGACTCACGGCGGCGTGCCGCCTTTTTACCGTATTTATTTTTTCAGGAGCCTGCATGTTAAAAGCCCCAGAATGGTTTTCAGAAGTTTATCCCCACCACGGCAGTGCGTTCTCTTTGAAGGTCAGTGAAAAACTGCACGAAGAGCAATCGCCCTTCCAGCGCATTGAAGTGTATGAGACCGAATGGTTTGGTACCTTGATGGTCATAGACGGGTGTACGATGGTTTCGGATCGTGACAATTACCTGTACCACGAAATGATGACGCATCCGGTCTTGTATACCCATCCCAACCCGGAAACGGTCTGGATCATAGGCGGTGGGGATTGCGGCAGTCTGAAAGAAGTGTTGAAGCACCCTGAAGTGAAACGGGCGGTGCAGATTGACATTGATGAACGGGTGACTCGCCTGGCGGAGCGTTATTTCCCAGAGTTGTGTGCGTCGAATGATGACCCCAGGGCTGAACTGTTGTTTATTGACGGCATACAGTTTGTCAAAGATGCGGCCAGCGAAAGCGTTGATCTCATCATAGTGGACAGCACCGACCCGGTAGGCCCTGCGGAAGGATTGTTCAACGAGGGGTTTTACCGGGAGTGTGTCCGCTGCCTGAAACCCGGTGGCATTTTGGCCCAGCAGAGTGAATCGCCCTTGTTCCATGCCCAACTGATCCTCGATATGCGCAATACCATGCGGAAGGCTGGTTTTGTTTCAAACCGTACTCTATTCTTCCCTCAATGCCTGTATCCTTCCGGGTGGTGGAGTGGCACGCTGGCCGGTAAATCGGCCGAATGCCTCAACGGTTTCCGTCATGAAGACGCCCGCAACAAGCCATTTGCCACCCAGTATTACAACGCTGATATCCACCAGGCCGCATTTGTTGCCCCTGAGGCCTTGCGGCGGTCATTCGAAGCTGAGACCCCGGCAGTCTGATCCAAAACGGGGGTTAGGGGTGATCATCCGCTGGACACAGCCCCTAACCCCAACGGCTCTATTTTTTCGATGGCAAGGTATTTTGTATGTTTTTTTCGTTGACATTTAAGTTTATTTCTGCCCCCCCCCCCCCCCACCTCCTCAGGGTTGCCCTTGATTCTCGGTGTCGTATCGTTTTATTCTCGATACGGCGTTTTTTTGAGGGGCGTTAATTCCGTGGCTTTTGAAAGGAAATGAATGTGAGTAAAGAAATTATTCTTGAAGATCATCGAATGTTCGTAACCCGAACAGATACTCTGGGAATCATTCGCTACGCCAATCAGGATTTTTGTCGAGATGAGTGGGTATTCCAGAGATGAATTGATCGGAAGTCACCACAGCATCGTCAGGCACCCGGATATGCCCAAGGCGATATTCAAAGACCTGTGGCAGCACATCAAGGCCAACAAGCCCTGGGTAGGACTAATCAAAAACCGGTGCAAGAATGGCGACTTTTACTGGGTTTATGCCAACATAACGCCCATGTATCAGGAAGAGGAGTTAATCGGTTATCTGTCGGTGCGCTACAAGGCCA
The DNA here is from genome assembly GCA_051007495.1 of Methylococcaceae bacterium. Classification (GTDB taxonomy): domain Bacteria; phylum Pseudomonadota; class Gammaproteobacteria; order Methylococcales; family Methylococcaceae; genus CAIVXW01. Next base: position 8,433 of record JBPCSC010000332.1, read on the forward strand.
CATCGGAACAAATTCAGGCGGCGGAATCCTCTTATCGGTTGTTGTCACTCCCCTGCAGAAACCGGTTTGCGGGCTTTAGGTTTTCGCTTAAAACGATATACCACCCTATAGTCAATATGCTGATCTGGATGGGGTGTCTTGGCTTGAGTATAGGCGCGGCCTGGCTGCATTATTCACCGCTGTTGCTGGGGGCTTTTCTGCCGTTTTTGTTGCTCGAATATCGGCGCAATAGTCTAAACTCAGCCTCGATACATACCGCCGTGCAGTCACTCAACGGCATGGTTCAAGGTGATTTCCAATATCCAATACCGATAGATTCCAGCGACGATACGGGGCGCATACTTCAATCCATTAAATCGGCTCAAATTCGCATGGGATTTGATATGGCTGAACTCACGCGGGTAACGGATGAGTTAAACGCTGAAATGGAAGCCCGCATCCACACAGAGGCCCGTATGCAGATTAAGGAAGACCGGGAACAGAGCCTTCAGCACAAGACACGATTGCTGGCTAATATAAGCCATGAGATTCGCACCCCCATGAATAGTATCGTGAGTGTGGCAGAGTTGCTCATGGATACCCCTTTAAATCCGCAGCAGATGAATTATATTGATATTGTGCATGGGGCCAGCCAGCACATTTTAAGCCTGATTAATGACATGCTGGAGTTATCCAAAATTGAAGCGGGTAACTGGAACATGGAACGGGTGCCATTCCGATTATCAGAAACCCTGGGCGGGATTGCCAGAGGCTTATTGCCACTGGCGCAGGACAAGGGTTTGTCCCTGGAACTGAAACTGTCAGAACAAATCCCCGACATTCTCCTGGGCTGTCCGGTACGACTGACCCAGGTCATTACCAATCTGGTGGGAAATGCCATCAAGTTTACCTTGCATGGCGGGGTGGTTATTTCCGTTGAACCGGTGGCCGTTGACCAAAACGTGTGTGAGCATGGCCCCGTTACCCTGCGCTTTGCCGTAAAAGATACTGGAATGGGGATTTCACCTGACAATCAGGAGCGGGTATTCAAGGCGTTTGAACAGGCACATGGGCAGGATATCGAGGGAACCGGTCTGGGCCTGGCTATTTCCTCAAGTCTCATACAACTCATGGCAGGACAACTCAAGCTGGAGAGTATTCAAGGCCAGGGCAGTACCTTTTATTTTGATTTGAACATGCAGCACTGTACGGACATGGAATGCGACCTCACTCCAGAGTCGCATCAGTATATTTCTCTGGCAGGTAAACGGGTGTTGTTGGTAGAGGATAATACCGTGAACCTGAAGCTGGCCAAAGCCAGGATGGAGAAACTTGGATGTGCCGTCAGCACGGCAGAAAACGGCCAGGCAGCACTCGATATACTGGTTGAAGAACGGTTTGATCTAATCCTTATGGATATGCGTATGCCGGTTATGGATGGACTCGTCGCCACGCAATTACACCGGCAGCGTGAAGTGGAATATGGTTTGCCGCGCACCCCTATAGTCGCCTTGACCGCAAACGCCCATGAAGAAGATATAGAAGTGTGTATGGCGGCCGGAATGGACAGTCATGTCGGCAAGCCTTTTACGGTAGATATGTTATTGCGGGGGATTGCCGCCGCGTATGCCGTGTCCGGTTCATTTTTTGCTGACAATAAAGATTATGATCCACAGACCGCATTACAGTTTATGGATGGCGATAAAGCCTTATTGCAGGAACTGATTGAATTATTTATTCTGGATTATCCGAAACTTATGGGGCAAATGCGCAAGGCGTTGACGAATGCTACACCAGAACTCGGACAGGCAGTCGCGCATTCTCTAAAAGGCAGTAGCGGTTCGCTGTCGGCACATGCTGTTCACACGCAGGCGGCGTATCTGGAGACCTTATTCAAGGAACATCGCTTATCCGAAGCGGAACAGGCGTTTATCGAGCTTGAGAATATGGGGGCGCGATTATTGGCCAGGCTGGGCGAGCACTAAAAATACCCAAGGCCACAGGCCCGAGTTCCCTGAACGGCTGACTGTGTCAAATCGCTTTGGGTGTGTGGTATTTGCCACGCCTCGCCCTGGTTCGCTCAACCCCTTAATACCGAAAAAAGGCCGCACGGCAAGGTGTAGGCCTTTTTTTTTGCGTGGCATTTTTCTTGTGGCGAATTAGGTGCTGCCCATTGCCTTAGTGTGCCTGGGTTTGAGCGATTAACACCTGCCTGATTAACCGTTTCCATGGAGCCTCCCATTATGTCCACACAATTGAATCAAAACCCTAACGTGCTGAATCCCGACAGAAGAGATTTTATCGGCCTGACGACCGCCGGTGCGGGCCTGCTGGCTTTAGGTCAGTTGGCTTGTTCTTCACCAGTACGCGCCGCCTCAATACCTGACAGCCATCATTCCACACCGGTGAGCACTACGCTCGATCCTCTGCCCTGGGCGAATGATGCACTGGAGCCGATAATCAGTGCCAATACCCTGAGCTTTCATTATGGCAAACACCACCAGGCTTATTTGACCAATCTGAATACTTTGCTGGCTGCCAATCCGGCATTGGGTTTTACCGGGTTGTCGCTGGAAGCCATTATCCGCGCTACGGCAGGCAAGAAAGACCCGGTGCTGTTGTCCATATACCGTAATGCGGCACAAGTGTATAACCACGATTTTTACTGGAACAGCCTGATACCCACCGGCGGGGGTGAACCTGTCGGTGAAATAGCCGACCGGATTAATGCTGATTTTGGCGATTATGCTACCTTCAGAACCCGCCTTATTGATACGGCAGTCGGCCAGTTTGGAACCGGTTGGGCATGGGTGGTAGCGAGTCCCCGGAAAAAGATATCCATAATCTCCTCAAACGATGCTGATACTCCGCTCACCTTAAAACCCGCCATGACGCCGCTACTCACCATTGATGTGTGGGAACATGCCTATTATCTGGATTATCAGAATGGCCGCAAAACTTATGTTACGGCGGTGGTGGACAAACTACTTGATTGGGCGTTTGCCAATCAGAATCTAGCGGCTTGATTTCAAAGGCAGGGGGTAGAGATGGGGGACATACCGATCTTCATGCCCACCTGCCTTTTTTTAGCCCTCATATTCTTTTGAGGTTATCCCGGAGCCAATAAAAATGAAACATGAAATCAAGTTTGGCAGTATTCTGCCCTGGTTTAATTTGCTGGTGCTTTGGAGCTTGTCTTTGTTCCTGAGTTTTTGGCTGTTGGGAACCAGCCAGGCGGCCGCACAGGTGACTTTACGCACAGCCAGCCTCAGCAAATCCGGCGAACTCAAGGTAGTGGGTCAGTCGTCGGGAAGCCTTGTTGATCTGTACGACATCAACGGTCGCCGTTTGTGGTCGGGTAAAGGTGGGGCGTTTTCAGTGACGCTGCCGGCCGATCAACTGGCCAGCAAGCCCTGTCAGATACGGGTCGAGTCCTCAGGTGCTGAAGCAATAAAAGCAGTGGCGGGCGCACCGACCGGTTGCTCAAACGTTCCGTCCTGCAGCATACAGTCGCCGGTTGCGGGTGCTGTGTTCAAGGTCAATACCGGTCTGAGTTTCAAGGCGATCGTCAAGGGTAAACCCGCCAGCCTGCCGTTTACGTATGAGTGGGATTTTGCCGGCGGTGTCATGACCCGCGCCACAGGCCAGGCAACGTCCTTTGGCACGGTACAGACGAAGGCAAGCTTTGTGCGCAATGACAGCACGTACAGGGTGCGGCTGGTGGTGATTGATGCTTTGGGTCGACGTTGCGAAGATGCCGTCAACATCGCCGTAGGCAAATCGCCCGCCGGTCTGCCGGGTAAGGTGTCTGAACAACCGCGTGCCAAATTTGGAAGTGAGTTGTCCGGTTTGCGTGATGATGTTGTGGTTATGCCGTACGAGGAATGGTCGTTTCAGAATTTAAGCGATATGCGTCTGGTACCCAATGGCTATAGCTCATTTTCACCCATAGCCAATAGTGTTCGGGCGTATGCCTTCCGCAAGGATCGCCTGCCTGTATTTCTGGATGATTCGTCTGTGAATTTAAGGTATTCGGCGGGTTCCAATCCGGCAGATCCGGTGGGGTCCGATTCGATTAACTCCACCAGTCGCAACTGGCCAGTATCGGCCCGCATGGCCGAAGCTCAGTTGAAGAAAACCGATATGTGGGAAATACCCACCCGAGCGGACGCCGAAAAGGACAAGGATTATTTTGCCTGCTCCTGGGCCATGACCGGGTATTGGAGTGCTTATGGGTGTAATGCAGCACAAGGCAGGCCGGAACCCGATGAAGGGTATTACAAAATATCTGCTGATGATAAGGGTAATCCGGTACAGGATCCTAACACCCGGTTGGATCACGGTGCGTATATGCCGGGCAAGAATAATCCTTATGTGGTGAATGATCCCCAGCCTTTTTCCCGTTTTGAAATAACCGAAACCGCCCGGGTTGCAGGGGGTATGGATAAACCGGCCAACTGGTTTGAAGCCAACCTGCTGCCTTACACCGATGTGGACGACCAGGGGCGGGTTAATCCGTACTCGGTAATACGGGTTGAAGCCGTAGACAAAGCCACCAAAAAGGTGGTCGCCCGCACCGACGGTGTAGTGACATCCAGCCGTGATTTCCATTGCAGGGAATGTCATGCCAAGGGACAGGTTGCGGCCAATCCCAAAGCCCCTTATACCAAGGCCGCATTTGCTTCTAGTGCCTGGGGACAATGGGCCGTCAGTGCCGCTAAAAACCCCGCACTGGCCGCTGATTACGCCCCGCGTTATCTGGTTGAGGACTATCAAAAACCGGAAAAACCCGAGTTTTTTGATGTGTCTGATTTTGGGGGAGATCCTGATAATATCCACGATCAGGAATACGCCGCCGCACTGAATTATTCCAGTCTGCATCAGTATTACGATGTCATCAGTTTCCTGAATGACATGCTGTATGCAAACGATAAGTTCTGGTTGACGGATGAGGAAAAACACAATCCCAAAAACATTAAAAAGGATACACCCAGGCCATGCTATGGATGTCATGCCACGGCCTTGGCATTTGAACCCTTTAAAAATAGCTGGTGGGACGAAGATGGTTTCAGGGTGGATAACCCCGTTTACGCGCCTAATTATTCTATTGCCATGCACCGCTGGCACGGCGAAATGCAGTGGAATAAAGATAAAACCGACATCGTGCGGGATGACCGGGGGGCACATATACGCTGGGACTGGAAAACCAAAGGCGCGAACAACTCGACTAAAACCGGTAGCTTGTTTCCGGTTTTCGATGATCAGGGTAATCAGTTACCCATGGAAGAAAATTGCCTTAAATGTCATGCCGGACACCGTGAGCCACAATATCGTGACCGTATGCACACCGCCGGTGTGACTTGCTACGACTGCCACGGCGATATGCTGGCTGTGGGTGAGGCATTTCCCAAAAATTATCCGCAACATCCGGAAAAGCTGGGTTCTACCGAGCGGGATGACTACCGAGTGCCCTGGTTTGATCAACCCGATTGCGGATCTTGTCATACGGGTAACGGCAACACAGGCAAAGACGGCAAGAATGGCTTTTTTAGTGCGGGGGTCATGAAACGGGCGTTCGACGATAAGGACAACTCGGCGACTCCTCGCAAGATTAACCGTAATAGTGGTGACTCCATCCGCTTCACGGCGGCCCCTTTGGAAAACTACAAGGCCAGCATACCGACGGACTTCTACTCCGATCTGGATAAGTCTAACGGTGAATTTTTGACCACAAAGGTAGATACATTGGTCGACTCCGCTTTATTCCGCATGGGTAAGGATCGACACGGCAATGTCGCTTGTGCGGCGTGTCACGGGGCTGCACACAGTGTGTGGCCGAATGCTGATCCCAGTTCCAACGACAACCTGACTGCACTGCAACTGCAAGGACACACCGGCACCATCCACGAATGTAATGTGTGCCACACCGCTGATGCCTTCAAGAAAAAGGGCGATCTGGACGGTGGCCAGTACAGTGGCGATACCCGCTCCGGGGTGCTGGGAGGGCCGCACAATATGCACCCGATCAACGATCCTTACTGGTGGAATAAGGACGGCATCGGAGCCAAAGGGGGCTGGCATAACGATTTTGCCAAGATGCCCGGTAGAAATGGCGAAGACCAATGCGCGGCCTGCCATGGTAACGATCATCTGGGGACACGCCTATCCAAAACGCCGGTGGACAGGGATTTGATTGATGAAAAAGGCAAGCCGGTGAAGGTGTTGGCCGGTACGCCCATAGGCTGCAACCTCTGCCATACCGTAGAGAAAAGCTGCACGGCTTCTCCGGCGGGTCGTTTGTGTGGCTCAGGGGCAAATGCTCAGGCCGGGTCGCACTGAGTTATTCCACCCAAACCCAGGGGCATATCCCTTGGTTTTTGCAGTGAAATCAGCCGTCAAAGTTGGCCCGGATGGCTGATGACCGTGCCCCCAGGTGTTGGCACTGAATTTGACTACCAATACGGGTGTATAGGTATTCATGCCATGCACCGGTAGGGGTTGGCTTTTTAGCTGGTTGGCTGCGGTTGTGCCCTCGCCTCAGTACAGACAGGTGTTCAGCCGACCCACTACCGTTTATGGTCTGGTTTCAATACAGGTCGTCAGGTTCATCAGGTTCAGTTCATTTCATTGGTTTTATTACGAGGAACACTTTTATGTTGATTGGTGCATTAGCCGTTTTTACCCTGGTTGCCGCCATGGGATTGATGATGGTGCTGGAGAAACTGCAAGGCCGTGCGCTGGACAGCACCTATCCCATGGTGCATGGCGGTGCTTCTCTGCTGGGTTCAGGGCTGGTTATTGCGGCTGCTCTGGAGGGTGATTTGCGGCTTTACGTCAATATCGTATTGGCCGTGGTTATCATCTTGCTGGGGGTGTATATGGGAGTGTGTGCTCGGCGTGGAAAGCCCGTGCCCAAGGCGATATTGGCCAGCCATATCGGGTTGGCCGTCGTGTGCTACGGAATACTGGCCTTATTTGCAGTAGGACCTAGAGTCGATCTGCTGGCCATGTGGTGAATGTGATGGTTTGAAGGGTCAACGGGGGTTGACCGAGGCAGTAACGGGAGCAATCCTGTTGCTGCTTTTTTTTTTGCGAGCGGGTCAGGGGGGCGAAATGCCTGGCAAAAGGCTAATCGTCTTCGAGTTCATAGTCGGGATTCCAGCCCTGGTGTCTGGCTTTGGCCACTGCCGCTTCTTGCAGTTTGAGGTAGCGTGTTCGTACGTCTTCGGGCAGTTTGGCGACGGAGTAGCCGTGTTCTCGCCAGTACTCCTGCACGTTGATCCACAGCTTTTCTATAGCTGGAGCCACCCAGCCAGCGCAGGTTTCCTGTTCGTCAATCAAGCCAAATGCACGGGCATCACGGACTATCCGGCCGATGTCCGTCATTCCGCCGTATTGATCCTGATCCAAACCAATGTAGGTGTCATTTTTTTTCATGAGGGAGCAAGCAGGGGGAAGGCGAGGGGTGAGATAAGGTGGCGTCCCCAAGGGGGTTCGAACCCCTGTTACCGCCGTGAGAGGGCGGAGTCCTGGGCCACTAGACGATGGGGACTGGAAGGTCGGCTACCTTACAACGCAAGCCGCCTGAGGGCAAGGCCCACGCGACCAAAAGCCATTTCGTGGTTGATGCGGTAAATGGGGAAACCATTGACTTCGAACGGCAACCCGATAGAATCGCACGGATGCCTTATTGCCTTCCGGAGCGATGAATCCCAAGTGTGAATCACCTGAATTTCCCCTGATAATAACGGGAATTAAAGGCCGGTTTCATTTGTGGTTTTATGTGCAATAAAGTAGACATCTCTCTCAAAACAATACCCCAATTAACGAGGTTTTATGAATATTAAAGAAATCGCTGCTATCGCGGCTGGTCTGGTTATCTCTGGTTCAGTAATGGCTGGCGCGGCTCCTCAAGCAAAATGTGGTAAGGGTTCTTGCTCCAAGAAAGAAGCCGGTGCACAAATGCCGGAAGGCAAGTGTTCCAAGAAAGAAGCCGGCGCACAAATGCCGGAAGGCAAGTGCTCCAAGAAAGAAGCCGGTGCACAAATGCCGGAAGGCAAGTGCTCCAAGAAAGAAGCTGAAGGCACTGCCCAGTAATGTTGGGGCTCGGGTATCGTGCTGAAATGAAGTATTGGGATCTGCATAAGCTCCCATTGTCTTTTATTGAAGTAGCACCCGAAAACTGGATACGCCGTGACACGCAGCGGTTACTTGATATCGGTATACCGGTTACGTTGCACGGCGTGTCATTAAATCTGGGCGGGTGTGATCCGCTGGATATTCCATTCGTCAAATCAGTCGGTCGATTAATGGATGAACTGCATATCGACTTATACTCCGATCATCTCGCCAGCAGCGGGCATCAGGGTCATCTTTATGATCTTTTTCCCGTTATCCGTATCGCTTCCGAGGCGGAACGCATCGCCGATAGAATAAAAACCGTACAAGACACATTGGGCCGCAGGATAGCCATAGAAAATCCTACTACCTATATTTCATTGGGCGATATACCTGATCACCATTTTCTGAGCCGGGTCGCGCAAACTGCTGATTGCAACATCCTGCTGGATCTGAACAATATCGTGGTAAATTACAAAAATCTCGCCGAGATTGATCCGGTTGAGTATGTAGAATCCATAGACCGCGAGCGAATTACATATTGTCATGTAGCCGGTCATTACTGGAACCATGACCTGAAATTTTATATTGACTCCCACTCTCGGCATCCGGATCAGATTACGTTTGACCTGATCCACCGGGTTAACAAACCCAAACTACTGGAATGGGACAACAACATACCTGACATCCAGGTTATAGAAGAGGAATTATGGAAGATTTCTACGCATTCGTAAGAAACCAAACCCATATCAACAATCATGGCCGTGGGGCAGAGGTATACCGGTTTCTGGTACGTTTGGGGGTTGATGAAATGCTCCGCTCACGTTATCCACAGGTATATGAAGCACTGGACAAGGACGACTGGGAAACGCTGCTCACGGATTTCATAAAGAAATCAAGCTGGAGTTCTCCTTATGTTATCGATCTTGAAAATGAATTTGAACAGTACCTTATTGCTCAAACTGTTTCTGGCCATACAGTTTCTGATGGCGGGGCAGTTGAAAATTGAGTACGGAATGCACGCACCCGAATGGTTTGCCGCGCTGGATTTCCCTTTTCCTCAATTCCTGTTTCCTGCTGATTTCAACTGGGTTCTGGCAGGCTGGGGAGAAATAATATTCCCCCTGATGCTGTTTACTCCCTGGTCATGGCTGGCCGCGCTCGGTTTGATTTATATCTCCCTGGTCGCCATAAACACCAGTCATTTCGGTATGGGGTGGAGTGGATGGAATGACCCTGAAGACGGTTTCAAGATTCCACTCATGTACATACTGATGCTGTTCACCCTGCTATACCCTGACCTCGAAACCTTTGTGCGCCGGTATATTCCGGGGCAATCTCGTTAAGGTCTTCGTAATAGCGCGGGTTGTTCCGCCAACTTATCTGCCTTTCCATTCATTCGCCAGTTCATCGCTATAAACAGGCAAATCTGCGCCTCATCAAAAATTCATCTTTATTGTTACGACACAAAAAGCACGGAGTATCCACCATGCCCACTTATGATTACAGCTGCCCGCACTGCAACCACGCCTTTAGTGCGTTCCACAAAATGAGCGAAGCCGCTCCACCTTGCTCTGAGTGTGGTGGTGAGGTTCGGAAAATCCCGGTGGCTCCGGCCTTTGTCGGCGCAGCGACCGCCAAGAGTGCCGCCTCTGCCCCTGCTCATGGCTGCGCGGCCGGCGCGTGCGGATGCAAGCATCAAGTCTCATGAGTTGCGTTGATCCCCTGTTGACCCTGGCCGATGCCCGGGAGCGCATTACCCAAACCATCGCGCTGGCTGATGGCTCCGAAACCATCGACCTGGCCCAGGCCAACGGACGGGTGTTGGCCGCGCCGGTACACGCCACCCATGATGTGCCGCCCTTTGCGTGTTCGGCCATGGACGGTTATGCCTTGCGGCATGCGGATGTGCATCCGGGTGTTCGCCTGGCTGTAATGGATGCCGTTCATGCGGGTTATGTCTACGCGGGTCGGCTTCATCCCGGTACCTGCGTACGCATACTCACAGGAGCCCCGATCCCGGCGGATGCCGATGCGGTAGTCATGCAGGAGCAGGTCAGCCTTGAGCAGGGCGAAATAGTGATACAGGAGCCTGTTCAAGCGGGCGAACACATAAGGCCGCAAGGCGATGACGTTCGACAGGGTGATCAAATGATGCCCGCCGGGCATAGGTTGATTCCGGAAAACATCGGCGCGATTGCGGCTACGGGCCTGGATCGCGTTAAAGTCAAACCGAACCCACGCATTGCCATGCTGGCCACCGGAGACGAATTATGCGCACCGGGGCAAGTGCCTGGGCCTGGCCATATCCACGAAAGCAATCGGCATTTGCTCATGGCCTTGCTGGACGAACTGGGTTTAACGGCGACAGATAAGGGCATCATCCCGGATGATCCCAACATCCTGCGACAAACCTTGCTGGAGGCCGCCGCCGAATCAGACGTGATACTCACCACCGGCGGGGCTTCGGTAGGCGATGCCGACTGGGTGGTGCAAACCGTGCGGGAACTGGGCGAGGTTTATTTTTGGCAGGTCGCCATCAAACCGGGCAAGCCTTTCCTGTTTGGCCGGATAGGCAAAAGCTGGCTGTTTGGTATGCCGGGCAATCCGGTGGCCGTTGCCGTTACGTTCAGGCAACTGGTATACCCAGGGCTAATGGCACTGATGGGGTGCGCGGTCACCAAACCCTTGCGGTTTAATGCCCGCACCCTGACCCCCCTGAAAAAACGGCCCGGTCGTCTGGAATTCAGACGTGCCTACATCTCGGTTGATGACAACGGTTTTCCCGTCGTCGCGGCCTTGCACAAACAGGGTTCCCATCAGTTATCAACCTACTGCCAATCCAACGGCTTCATCGTGCTGGAACCCAATAGCTCCGGTACGGTTGAATGCGGATACGTCACCGTCGAACTCTTTCCAAATTTTTAAGGCCACGCTATGCAGAAAAAAGCAGTGCTGGTAACCGGCGGGGCCGGTTACATTGGCAGCCACGTCGTTAAACAACTGGGCGAATCGGGCGAGCGTCTGGTGGTTCTGGACAACCTCAGTACCGGTTTCCGGGAAGCCGTACGCCATGGTGATTTCATTGAAGGCGACACGGGTGATCAAGCCCTGGTCGCCCGTATTCTCAAAGAATACGACGTTCAATCGGTGCTGCATTTTGCCGCCCACACCATCGTGCCGGAATCGGTCGAAAATCCGCTCAAATACTATGGCAACAACACCTGCCAGACCCGCAACCTGTTGCAGTGCTGTAGTGCGGCAGGGGTGGAGCATTTCATTTTCTCCTCCACGGCAGCCGTTTATGGCATAGCCGCCACCGACTACATCACCGAAACCACGCCAACGCAGCCTATCAATCCCTATGGCTCATCCAAGTTGATGAGTGAGTGGATGCTGCGTGATGTGTCGATGGTCACGCCGCTACGTTATGTCACGCTACGCTATTTCAACGTAGCCGGCACAGACCCTGACGGTCAAATCGGCCAATCCACCCGCAAAGCCACACTGTTAATCAAGGTGGCGGCTGAAGTCGCCGTGGGCAAGCGCGAAAAGTTGCTGATGTTCGGTACCGACTACCCCACCGCCGACGGCACGTGCATACGCGATTACCTACACGTCAGCGACCTGGCCGACGCGCATGTTCAGGCACTGACCTACCTCAGAAACGGCGGAGCCTCATCCACCTTCAACTGCGGATATGGACACGGCTACAGCGTCAGGGAAGTCATTGATGCGGTCAACCGGGTACACGGCACCCCGATTCAGGTGGAAGAAATGCCACGCCGCCCCGGTGATCCCCCCCGCCTGGTCGCGGCGGTGTCTGCCATACATGAGCAATTGGGCTGGGTAGGCCGTTACGACGACCTGGATTTCATCGTCAAGACATCCCTGGACTGGGAACGAAACGCCCGCTATTGAGGGGGGGGGCACAAACCACGCGACCACGCTGGCCCACGAGGAAGAAAACTGAAAAAAGACGCCACACTTTGCTCTCTGACAAGTAGGTGTCTTTTTTTTCGAGAAATTATTGGAAGCTACCCAATCAATTACAACGAATCACCCCAAACCAGAATAAAGCGGGTGGGTATTCAGTAGAAGATGAAAGTAACTGTGTAGTATTAAAGACGCCACACGGCTATCTTTATGGAGTATATTATGTACAGGTTCAAATTTATTGATTTGTTTGCAGGGATTGGCGGCATTAGATTGGGATTTGAATCCCACGGTGGCGAATGTGTATTTTCAAGCGAATGGGATGCATTTGCCCAAGATACATATGAGGCAAATTTTGGTGACAGACCACATGGGGATATCACTAAAATAAACCCGCACGAAATACCCGATCACGATATTTTATTAGGTGGATTTCCGTGTCAGGCGTTCAGTATATGTGGCGATCAAAAAGGATTTTTGGACACCAGAGGAACCCTGTTTTTCAACATAGAACAAATTCTAAAAGAAAAAGAACCATATGCGTTCATGCTTGAGAATGTTAAAAACTTAAAATCTCATGATGAAGGTAGAACATTTGAAGTAATTATTGGTCACCTGGAAACACTGGGTTATTTTGTCCATCACACCATATTGAATTCGCTCGATTTTGGAGTGCCGCAAAAAAGGGAGCGTGCAATCATAGTGGGATTTAAGGAAAACATCAGGTTCAACTTTCCAAAGCCTGAAAATGTCAAGCCAAGCTTGAAAAACATTTTGGAAGACGATGCCCTGGTAGAAAAAAAATATTTTGCTGCAGAAGATATAAAGCAAAAGAGAAAGGCAAGGGTGAAGCCTGATTATCCAATTCCTTCGATTTGGCATGAAAATAAAAGCGGTAATGTTTCAGCCCTGGAATACTCATGCGCCTTGAGAGCAGGTGCATCATACAATTATCTTCTGGTTAATGGCATCAGAAGGCCAACGCCTAGAGAATTGCTAAGACTGCAAGGCTTTCCTGACACATTCAAAATTGTGGTTCCATATACGCAAATAAGAAAACAGGCTGGTAATAGCGTTACTGTTCCAGTCATAGAGGCTGTTGCTGCTGAAATGTTGAAAAGCATTAAAAACAAGCTTGAACTTCCATCTGTAGGTGATGGTTTTTTCAAACGTTCAAAAATGAAAGAGGGTATAATACAGTTGATTTGAGAAATGGCTCCATATGGGGAGCTGAGTCCTTTGCAAAGATAAATGCAGCACAAAAAGGCACTCATCCTGTTTCCAGTACAGGGGAATGAGTACCCCCCAACCAGGTATCTGGTTAATTTAAGCAGAACCATACTGCCAAACAAGGCAATAGTCGAAAATAATCCAATCGCAAGTAAACAATCAAACCAGAGGTATACTCATGCATAAAATATATCAATTTGAAGGTCCTGTTCGCATGATAGAGGCGAAGCACGGTGCGCTTTTTTATAACCAACATTGTCATTGGGTTGGAAAAGCACTCGAAACGTATGGGGAATACTGCGAACACGAAGTTGAACTATTTTCCCGCCTGATCAAAAAACAGGATACAGTATGGGAGATTGGTGCCAATACCGGTTCCCAGTCAGTTGCCCTGGCC
>JBPCSC010000333.1:0-4146 GCA_051007495.1 Methylococcaceae bacterium
GTACAGCGTATTGTACTTGAATTAAAACTCCAGCGTGGATCATTGGATTCCATATTGGAACCGGGTTTACTGCAAACCCGGGAATATGCCCTGCGCTGTGGCGCAGACGAAGCGCATTTAATTGTATTTGATTGCCGACCCCAATCCACCTGGGAAGAACGGATCTGGCAGGAAAATAAAATAGAAGACGGTATGAGCATAGGGGTTTGGGGAGCATAACCAGCACAGGAATTCGCGCCTGTTTCTTCGCAGAGATTTCCAAATAGCGACTTGTTGACGCAGATATTGCTTATGATTCCTGTCACCCGGATTTGGGTTTGTGATGGGGTAAACTGGCTTACGGTGGTTCCTGGTTCAGTATGTACCATTGCAATCATAAGGTTATAATCCCCTACTCACCCGTGCTCTACAGAACACCCCCAAGGCGCACTGTGGCCACGACACCGTACTCACCTTGCCTCAAACGACGACACAAAAATCATGTGTGGAATAGCCGGTTTTCTGCTCAACCCCACTGCATCGGATCGCAATCACGTGGACGACACCATAGCCAAAATGACGGAAACGCTAACACACCGAGGGCCGGATGACTCGGGAGTGTGGGTCAACCGCACTGCCGGCATCGCATTAGGACACCGGCGATTATCGGTCATTGAAACCTCCGAGTTAGGCCATCAACCCATGCTCTCCACCTGCGAGCGTTACGTGATCGTGTTTAATGGTGAGATTTACAACCATCAGGAACTCAGACGCGAACTCGAATACACCGGATATCTGGCCGGTTGGAAAGGCCAGTCGGATACCGAAACCCTGCTGGCCATGATCGCCACCCGGGGGGTATCCGCGACCTTGAGGAAATTACAAGGCATGTTCACCTTCGCGCTTTGGGATCAAAACAACCAACACCTCATCCTGGCCCGTGACCGCATGGGTGAAAAACCCCTGTACTATGGCTGGATTGACGACGTATTTGTGTTCGCCTCTGAACTCAAAGCATTAAAAGCCTATCCCGGTTTCAAGGGTGAGGTCGATCGACGTGTACTGAGCCTGTACCTGCGTATGGGTTACGTTCCGGCCCCCTGGACGATCTACCAAGGCCTGTCCAAACTGTCTCCCGCTCATTGCATTACCTTGATCTGCGGTCGCAAAGACGTGGCCAGTGAAAATTACTGGACGGCCATCAGTGCCACCCGCAAAGGGCAGCGAGAAAAATTCGCCGGTACCGACGGTGAGGCGATCAATGCACTGGATGAAGTGCTGCGACGTTCAGTCAACGACCAACTGATTGCCGATGTGCCTTTGGGCGCTTTTTTGAGTGGCGGCATTGATTCCTCGCTAATCGTGGCCATCATGAAATCGCTCTCAGGTGAAACCATCAAAACCTTTAGTATCGGTTTTAAGGAATCCGGCTACGACGAAGCCCCTTATGCCCGTAACGTAGCCGCACATTTAGGTACTGAACACAGCGAACTGTACGTCACTCCAAAGCAGGCACTGGAGGTATTACCCCTTTTGCCTGTTCATTACGACGAACCCTTCGCCGATCCGTCTGCCTTACCTACATTTTTATTGGCGCGACTGGCGCGCGAACAGGTAACGGTCAGTCTTTCGGGCGATGGCGGTGATGAATTATTCGGCGGATATAACCGTTATCTGTGGACGGCCCAGATATGGAAACGGTTTGGCACGTGGTCGCCTGGTTTCAGAGTTTTTCTGTCCACATTGATGATGCTCATCCCGCCCTCATTGTGGGATCAGTTACTAAATGCCTTAGTGTTTATGCTGCCGCCCACCTGGCGACTGCCTCAACCTGGCGACAAAGTACACAAAATGGCGAATATGCTCCCGGCACGCTCGCCAGTGGCCATGTACCACAGCCTGGTATCTCACTGGAAACTACCAACCGAGTTAGTCATAAACGGCAAAGAACCGCCTACCCTTCTGGACAGCGGCTCCCCACCTCGAGAAATTAAATCCCTGGAACAATACCTGATGTATCTGGATGTCATGACCTATCTTCCCGATAACATACTGGTCAAGCTGGATCGGGCGGCCATGGCCAATAGTCTGGAAACCCGGGTTCCGTTTCTGGATTACCGTTTATATGAATTTTCTCAAACCCTACCCCTGGAGATGAAAATTCGTGACGGCCAAGGCAAATGGATACTGCGGGAATTACTCTACCGTTATATCCCGAGAAACCTGATCGAACGCCCCAAAACCGGCTTCGCCGTGCCGCTGGACAGCTGGCTGCGAGGGCCTATGAAAAAATGGGCCCAGGAATTATTGGCTGAAAAACGGCTGGCTCAGGAAGGCTATTTAAACCCGGCCCTGATTCAAATCGCCTTGAAAGAACATTTATCCGGGCGCAGAAACAACGCTCAGGCATTATGGATCATACTGATGTTCCAGTCCTGGCTGGAAAACAATCAGAAACCATCATAAATCCGTGCATAAAAACATTCAGGACGGTTTCCTGTTTGAATCCACGAATGGCAGTCAGTCTAAAACCCACCCTCCCGTTTAGTCGCGCCGAGCATCGCCAAAACCGGGAAGCGCAGGGGGATCTGAAATACCCGATACATATCTTATTTCCAGACATGGCAATAAAAGAACGATAAACTGTCAACTCTTACAGTAAGAACACACCCGCTACCGATTGAAAATGCCAGAGACATAACAATGGATAAAATCAGCCAGATCAACCAACTGGTCAGTGAAATCAATCGTTTGCACCGTGAATTTTCAGATGATTATTTTGAAACAGGGAAAATCGAGAAAATCAACCTCTCCAGAACCATCAAGTCTGTGCCGGTGCCTCATATCTACACCTATCGCCTGACTTTGCACGAGAGCATCAATGATTACCTGATGACCGCAGAAATCGACATCAGATATTTTTACCGGGTAAAAACCAGAGAAAGTATTGATGACAAGATTGAGCGATTTTCAGGCCATGAAGATCAATACCCAGTCAATAACTGGCTAAATGATATTTTTGGTGCCCGCATTGTTACAACGGGCGATGAAATCCGGTCGGTAATGGATTTACTGGATGACTGGCAAGAGGAGTTGAACCTGAAAAACTGGTATTTGCGAGACAAGGAAGGCTATCGCGGTTTGCATATTTACTTTAAAAACAGGAATAACTTTTATTTTGCCTGGGAACTGCAAATCTGGGATGCACAAGACATTCAAGGCAACATCAAAAATCACGAGAAATTCAAGCGAAACTTTATATAACAGTTTAGTCGCGACGAGCATCGCAGGATTAGACTTGTTTGCATTGAAAAAGGGGCTATTTTACAGTGTTCTTGAGATAACATAGTATAAAAAACTGTTTGAGTGGAATAGAATGAAGAAAACCAGATTTCCCACCTGAGGGCAGGTGCTTTATCTGAATTTCATGGAGTGCTGCTTCAAATTTGGGTAATAAGTGCCTTTATAGCACGATCATTCGAACTGTTCTGGTTTAAGTAAGTAAATATGCTGGGTTCTATATTGCTGCTCATGTGTGCGTTACAATCTGTGTTTTTAAAAGAAGAATTTACTCTATTAAATCAACGCTAACAAGTCTATTGAACTTCACAATACCGGGCCGAGTAACAAAATCAGTTTAGCCTCTCTGATTGCATTTTGTTCCATCTTATTGAATAAACCGATCCAGGAGCGTATGGTTGTGCTGGGTGACATGACCTTGGGTGGTGTAGTCAATCCGGTAGAAGATTTTTCAGGTAGCCTGCAACTCGCCCAGGATAGTGGCGGTCAGCGTGTGTTGTTGCCTATGGCATCGGCATCTGATATTCCGACGGTTCCGGCTGAAATATTTTCAAAATTCCAGATTGGTTTTTTCACTGATCCTGTGGATGCGATTTATAAGGCCTTGGGCACATCCTTCTAATCCCAGACCCAGTGCTATTCGGGATTCATTACAAACTTCTGCCTGCCTTGAATTAAACCCCAGGACAGCAGGAAATGTTTTTATGCACATGTTGTTGAGTATAAAGAGAGGATTTCATGATTGTTTATACGAATGATTTTGAGAATGGTTTTGGTGGTAATGTTACTGTTGAGGGGGATGCGGTTATTAAACCCATCGACTCAGGTCATGCCGCTTATTTTGACGGTACCGGTGATGGATTAAGG